>JADGPN010000463.1 GCA_017882465.1 Solirubrobacteraceae bacterium | reverse complement strand
TCGGCAGGATCTCGGTGAGGGGTGCGTCGGCTGGTGGTGGGGTGCGAGCCATCGTGGGTCGTCGAGCGTAGCCCTGGTCGACTCTGCGCCGCGTGGGGTTTTCGTCCCAGATTGCGGCTCTCAGCCTGTGACCGAGGCGCCCGTTGCTTGCGATCGCCGACTTGGCGTGGTTTGGTCGAGGCGAACCGGCGAAGGGATGGTGTGAGATGGGTGGCCTGAAGGGCGGCTCGCAGGCCGAGCTGCGCTGCGGCATCGTCGAGCGGCTGGCGGCGGCACAGAAGTCGGCGCCGCTGAGTCGCCGCTTGGTCGGGGAGGCGGCGGTCGCGTGCGGGGTGGCGGAGAGCACGATGTGGCGGTGGGTCGCGTGTGGCGGCCCGCCGTCGCGGCCGCGGAGCGGGGTCGTCCCGAGCGAGCGGGCGGTCGAGCTGTTGTTGGCGTGGCGTGGGAACGTCGCGGCGGTGCATCGACAGCTCGCCGAGGAGGGCGAGGAGGTGCCGTCGGTGCGGACGCTGGCGCGCGCGTTCGAGCGCGGGTTGAGCCCGGCGCAGCGCGGTCTGGCTCGTCGTGGCGACGTGGCGGTGCGGGACCGGGCCGTGTACTTGCGGTATGAGGCGCGGGTCCGCGCGGAGTGCTATGAGGGTGATCACAAGCAGCTCTCGATCGAGGTGCTGGCCCCGCGCGCCACGCGGCCGCAGCGGCCGTGGGTGACGTTGTTCGTCGATCAGTTCTCCCGGTTGATCGTGGGGTGGGCGATATCGCTGCGCCCAACCCAGGCGGAGGTGCTCGCCGCGCTGCGGATGGCGGTGACCGTCGACCCGGAGCGGGGGCCGTTTGGCGGCGTGCCGGTCCTGCTCAGGTGGGATCGCGGGCTTGAGTTCGCCGCCGACTCGATCGCGCAGGCGACGCTCGCGCTTGGCTGCGTCTCCCGCCGGACGGATGCTTATTGCCCTTGGCAGAAGGGAAAGATCGAGCGGCTGAACCGGACGCTCGAGCAGGAGCTGCTGCAGGGGCTACCGGGCTGGACCGGCGGGCCGCGCGACGTCCGCGGCCGGCTGGTCGACCAGACCCCGTGGACGCTCGAGCGGTTCGTGGCTGTGTTCGTCGAGTGGGTGATCGCCTACAACACCACGCGGCCGCACACGGCGCTGGCGGGCCGCACGCCGCTGGAGGCGTGGCGGTCAGACGCGACGCCGGTGCGCGCGCTTGAGCACCAGGAGGCGCGGTGGATGCTGCTCGCCCGCTGCACGCATGTCGTGCAGAAGGACGGGATCCATCACAACAGCGGCATCTACTTCGCGGATGAGCTGTCGGGGATGCGTGGCGAGGAGGTTGAGGTCGCGCACATGCCGCATGACCGCCGGTGGATCGAGGTGTTCCACGAAGGCCGGTGGTTGGCGACCGCCCGCCCGTCGGTCGAGCTCGACGCGGCCGCGCGTGCTCGCGTGCTCGAGCGTCGTCGCGAGGACGAGAAGGAGCTGAAGGCGTGGGCTAGACGCGCGCGACGTCGCGCGAGGGTGCGGGTCGCGCCGATCACCGGCCCGGGCAAGATCGAGCCGCTCGACTCGCCCGCGCCGCCCGCGGACACCGAACCGAGCACGGGTCGCGCGACGCTTCGGCTGCTCGGCTGGGAGGCCCAGCTCAACCAGCCGCTCGACGAGCACGACGACGGTGACCAGGTCCGAGAGCGCAAGCCATGATGCCGACACACCATCTCGGTCTGGTCGGCGCGAGGGTGGTGCAGACCGCGGAGCTTCTCTTGACCCGACGGGCGATCCAGGACCTGCTCTCGGCCCGCGCGCTGGGGGTGATGCACGGGCCGGCGGGGTCGGGCAAGACGTTCGCCGCCGAGCTCGCGGTCGCCGAGTTCAAGGTCGAGCGGGCCTGGGTGCAGTTCCCGAGCCGCCCGACGATGCTGCACGTCGCCCGACGGCTCTACCGGGAGTTGACCGGCGCCGATCCCGGGCGTGCGAACCGGTTCGAGCTCTCCGAGGAGCTGATCGGCCTGCTCGCCGGGCGCGAGTGGCTGTTTGTCGTTGACGAGGGGCAGTGGCTGAACCGCGAGTGCATCGAGTACCTGCGCCACCTCCATGACCATCCGCGGACGAAGTTCTCGCTGCTGCTGGTCGGTGGCGACGGGTGCTGGCGGGTGCTCTCCCGCGAGCCGATGCTCCGTTCACGGATCTACCGGCGCGTGCGGTTCGCGCCGATGCGCCCGCAGACGGTCCTCGATGTGATTCCGGGCTACCACCCGATCTACCGCGACGCTTCGCCGGAGCTGATCGCGATGGTCGATGATCGCTACGCGCATGGCGGCTTCCGCGAATGGGCCAGCTTCACCCACAGCGCGCTCGCGCTCTGCCACGATCAGAGCAGGGAGGTGCTGACCGAGCCGCTCGCGCGGGCGGTGCTCGAGCTGCACGCCGGCGGCGAGCTCGGCGAGGCCGCGTGACCCGGCCGGTGCAGATCGCCCACGCGGCGCCGGCGTTCGCGAGCACGGTGGCGGTCAACAGCCGGCACGATCTCGGCAACGGGGTGATCGTCGTGCATCCGACGCCCGGGCACGGTGGTGAGGGCATCGCCCGTGACGTGCTCCAGGCGCTCGGCAAGCGCTTCCGCGACCGGACGCTCCGCGACCCTCGGCGGTTGCAGGCGCATGCCGGGATCTGGCTGCGCGCCGAACTGACGCGCGAGCTGGTGATCGTCGGAGCCGACCACCGCCCAGCGACCGACTGGCTGGTCCTGCGCGACTTGTGCAGCGAGACCCTCACGCGGTTGACGCTCGTCGTCGAGCGGCGCCCGGCGCGTGATCAGCGCGACGCCATTGGTGAGCAGGACGTTCGCGAGCTGACGGTGCCTGAGCTCGTCCAGGAGCTGCCGCCGTCGACACCGCCCGACACGTGGGGGATCTTCGATGAGAGCGGCAGCCCGGACGAGCGTCCTGGATATCCGCCGGTCCCGGATGTCGACTTCGCCTACTTCCCGAGCGCGTGCACCGACCTGCTGTCCGAGTACGACGCGGCGCGTGTTCTGAGGGCGTTCGAGCGTGCCCGAGCGCTGACGATGCTTTGGTTCGAGTTGCGCCGCGGGTTCGAGCCTCGTCACGGTCCGGGCCCGCGGCACGCACACGCGCTCCTGGACACCCTGGTCGCGCCGTGCGTCACCGTCGACGGCGCGATCACCATGCTGCGCGGCGCACAGGCCTCCTTCCTACTCAACGGCACACTGCTCCAGATCGACCCCGACACGTTCGCCGCCGATCACCAGACCCACGCCGGCTCGCCCGCGACGAACACGACCGCGGCGAGGATGCGCAGCTACGTCGAGCCGCATCTCGCGGCCGCCGGCGCGCTCGCGGCGGCGACCAGGGCGAACGCCGGTCAGATCGCCGAGCTGACGCTCGGCTCGGTCGCGCGGGCCAGCGCGACCTTCGCGAGCGGCCACCGGATCAACCGACCGTTCCAGGCACCGGCGGCTGCGCAGGAGCTCGCGCGTCGCGCCGCCGGCGCCGACGACGCCGACCCGCTGTTCCTCACGCCCGATCAGACCCGGGCCGCGACACGGCGCCACATTCGCAACTCGCTGGAGCGGATCGGACGTGAGACCGGTCTGCGCTTCGACACCGCAACGGGATGGAACCGATACGCAACCCGACCCTGGGCAACGTTCCACCAGCTCGCCGCCGGGCTGGTCACGGCCTGAACGACAGATCCGGGAGCTCACCCGGCCTGGTGC
>JADGPN010000462.1 GCA_017882465.1 Solirubrobacteraceae bacterium | reverse complement strand
GCCGACACGCATTGCAGAAGCGGGCGAGCATCGCCGCTCCCACGGAAAAGCATCATCCCTGTCCCTTCTTCGATCGTGTCCCGCTGGTGCATAGGCCCGAGGAAGGTGTTGCCGCGCACGCCAGGGCTGCTGCTCGAGCTCGCGTTTGAGCTGAAGCGGAGCAGCCGGCGAGGACGGCGGCGCAGGTTCGCCACCTCATGCTGAGCCCACCTCCCGGGTTGCGCACTTGGCGGACTCATCTCGCGCGGGCCAGTTTGAAAGTTCGGGCGGCAGGCCGAGCCCCGGACACGGTCTACGGGCGGTTGAGCTCTCAGTGCGCAACGAAGCTGTGCCCGGGGACGGGCTGCGCGGCCCGACGCTCGAGGGCGCCGCCGAGCTTGCGGTGCTGTTGGCGTTGATCGACGACCACAGCCGTTTGTTGGTCGGCTGGCGGTGGGGAACCGGTGAGGACATGATCGGGCTGGAGGCCCCCGGGATTGATGGCTCGTGGCGTGCCCGAGGCGATCCTCGCGGCTCGCCGTCGGGCCTGGGGTCGACAGGTTACGTGGGCGCGTCAGCAAGGGCGCGCCCACCCCTCGAACTTGACCATGCGGAGTTCGCCGTTTGCCGAGCTAACCGCGGTGCGCGACTACCGCACGCACCTGCAGACCGTTCTCAAGCGCAGCCCGCCAGTCGCGGCCGTCCGCGCTCGTGAGCGGGCCCTGGTCGAGGTCCGCGACGGCGAGCCACGCCAGGTACTGGCGGACTTTCGAGGCGTACGTGCGCCGCGTCTGATCGGACAGCGGCGCTGATCGGAGCGCCTCGGCGTAGTCGTCGAGGATCGCGGCTTGGAAAGTTGGTAGGTCGACCGCTGCACGTCCGCGTCGACGCCCAGGAAGAACTTTCGTGTTCTCTGAAGCGGATTCCGGGTCCTGTGATCCCTGCTGGAGCGCGTTCTCTGTAGCCACACCCGGAGTTTACTTCAGAGAAGGAATGTTCTCTGAAGCGCTCGCTTCCGCTCTGCGATCCGGAAACAGCACTGCCGACTTCGTCGGGACGGCTTCTGCCACTGCTCAAACTCAGCAGCGCGGCCGAGACTGCCGGATCTCGATCGTTGCGGCAGCGACGCCACCTCCGACGCCTCCGCGTGTTGGAGTGGAGGTCGGCGATCGCCACGTGTACGCGGAGTGAAACTCGGAGAGGAAGGGAAGGTAACGATGTCGTTTCGTGCCGCTTCTCATGCTCTTGATCGACGCAAAGCAGCGCGTTGGGCCGCTACCTCTGGCGCCGTCAGCGCCCTGGCGTTCGAATGAATCGCCGCTCGCCCGAATCTGGGTTGAAACGATGGGTCCTTGGCGTTAAGTTCGCGCTCTACCCGGTCGAGGTGGCGGTGTGGGAATTCGCCTGATCGTCCATCACCGGGGAAAGGGGTGCAACGGGTGTCTCGAGATCAGAAGAGGGCGCGTTGGTTCGGGGTGCTCTTCCTCATCACGTTCGTCACGTCGATCCTAGCGCTGGTGCTTTACGAGACCGTGCTCCGACATCCGGTGAGCTACATCGCGGGTGCGGGGCACGACAACCAGGTCTTGTTCGCGGCTCTGCTGGAGCTGCTGCTGATCATCGCGAATATCGGCACCGCGGTCGTGATCTTCCCAATCGTTAGACGACAGAACGAGGAGCTGGCGCTCGGCTACGTGACCGCGCGCCTGTTCGAGTGCACGTTCATCCTCGTCGGCATCGTCTCCATACTCGGGATCATCACGCTGCGGAACCAGGTTGCGGGTGCGTCTGAGGGCACGGTCGCCTACACCCTCGCCGCGATCAAGGACTGGACGTTCCTCCTCGGCCCGGGCTGGGTCGTCGGCTGGGGGAACGGGCTGATCCTCGGCTATCTGATGTACAGCTCGGGCCTGGTGCCGCGACGGGCAACGTGGCTCGGGCTCGTGGGCGGACCGCTGATCATCGTGTCCGGGACGGCCGTGATGTTCACCGGCAACAATCCGAGCAGCACGCTGCACTCCCTGCAAGGGATCATGACCATCCCGGAGTTCGCGTGGGAACTCTTCCTCGGGATCTACTGCACGATCTGGGGTTTCAGGCGCGATGCCCCGATCCTTTCCGGAGCGTCCGATGACGAACCGGGGAGTGCTGCTTTGGGCTAGTCGTGGTGCCCGGCGGGCCCGCGCGGGCTGATGAAAATGTTGATGATTCGGGGGTCGCCCGCGACGCCGAATCGTTCTTGGTGCCGGTGAGCCCGAGGCTAGTCTGGCGTGTGGGTCTCCCCGGACCTCCGGAATGTTGCTGCGAGCACGCCTGTCAGATTCGTTAGATCTCAGAGGCCCCTGGGCGACGATGGTGTCCTTCGATCCTCGGGAGGTGTGATGGAGACGATCGTTGAGCGTCCGGCGGCGCTGGATGTTCATAAGGCGCAGGTGACCGCGTGCGTTCGGGTGCCGGCGGCGGACGGGAAGGGTCGCGAGCAGCATGTGGCCGAGTTCAAGACGACGGTTCGGGGGCTGCTCGCACTGCGCGACTGGCTCGCGGCGCACCGGGTGCAGCAGGTCGTGATGGAGGCGACCGGCGTGTTCTGGAAGCCAATCTGGCATGTGCTGGAAGACGACTTCCCGCTGATGCTCGTCAACGCTCGCCACGTCAAACAGGTCCCCGGGCGCAAAACGGATGTCAGTGATGCGGCGTGGTTGTGTCAGCTGCTGGAAGCCGGATTGCTGAAGGCGAGCTTCGTGCCGCCCAAGCCGATCCGCAATCTGCGCAACCTGACGCGGTATCGCAAGACGCAGATCCAGGAGCGTGCGCGGGAGGCCAATCGGCTGCACAAGGCGCTGGAGGACACCGGGATCAAGCTCGACTGCGTCGCGACTGACATCCTCGGTGTCTCTGGCCGCTTGATGCTCGACGCGCTCGTGCACGGCACCACTGACCCCGAGGTGCTCGCCGATTTGGCGAAGGGCCGGCTGCGCGCCAAGCTGCCGGCGCTCAAGGAGGCGCTCGAGGGTCGCTTTGACCAGCTGCACGCGTTGTGGATCGGCGCGATCCTCGCGCACATCGACTTCCTCGATGAGCAGATCGATCGGCTCTCGGACGCGATCGAGGAACAGATCGCCCCTTTCGGGGCGGCCGTTGAGCTGCTCTGCACGATCCCCGGCGTTCAACAGCGCGCAGCGGAAGTGATCATCTCCGAGATCGGAACCGACATGTCTGTGTTCCCGACCGAGAAGCACCTCGCCTCCTGGGCCGGCCAATGCCCCGGCAACGACCAATCCGCCGGCAAACGCCGCTCCGGCAAGAGCCGCAAAGGATCCAAGTGGCTTGACTGGACGCTCGAGGAATCCGCGCTCGCCGCGATCCGCACCAAAGACGTCTACCTCGCCGCGCAATACACCCGCCTCAAGCCCCGCCGCGGGCACAAGAAAGCCCTCGGCGCGGTCAAGCACTCGATCATCTGCGCCTGCTGGCACATGCTCAGCACCGGCGAGCTCTACCGCGACCTCGGCGGCGACTACTTCCAACGCCGCGACCCCGAACGCGAAGCCCAACGGCTCGTCAAACGCCTCGAAGCGCTCGGACACCTCGTCACGCTCCAACCAACGACAACATCAACGGCAGAGGAGGCGGTCGCAGCCTGAAAGCTATTTTCCTGTCAGCTCGCCGAGCTTGACCTTGAACGTCGCGCTCGTCCCGTCAGACCGCGTGATCGCGACCTCGACCGTTTGGCCCGGCTGCAGGCCGGCGAGGGCAGTG
>JADGPN010000461.1 GCA_017882465.1 Solirubrobacteraceae bacterium | reverse complement strand
CAGCAGCGAGGCTCGGCGCCCCGTCGACCATCCGCCGCCGCAACCGAGCGGCCCGAAGGCCCTGGTTTCCCGAGAATGCGGGTCCACGCCAACCTCCGCCGCAGGCCCGATCCGCGGCCCCGCTTTCGTGCCCCGGGAGGTCTCTCGGCCACATCCGGCCGGGCCCTGCTTCTCGCCACCAGCGAGTCCAGCCGCGTCTTCGGCTCTGCGGTTGTCGAGACCGTCGACCAGGAGTAGCGCGTTCTCATGAATGCAGGGCACGCGCAACCGGCACTTGCCGACCGATCCGGAGACCCGCAAATTTCAGGAGCAGGTCTGAACCCGCGGGTCCGCCCAGACCTCCTATGCGCGGAAAGCGCATCTCTCGGCCCCGCTCGGAACAGAACCGTGACTCGTTCGGTGCTGGGGGTTTCGACATGCCGCCTTTCCGCGCCAAGGGGGTCTTTCGCCGCCGAGCTCGAGATGCTCGCGGCGAGATGAGAGCAGGTGTCGTGAGTAATCAGCGCGCGGCACGGCGGCTTTGCGAGCCAGCGTGGTCGGTCTCGCACCGTTTGTCGGCTGTACCAATCCGCCGTGAACCGGCGGTTCAGAGGGTGGCCGCGATCGCTATTCCCGCCGTGCTCTGAGAAATTCGCTACGGCGCTCGCGGAGGTCCGATCAACGGTGTCTTGACCGGCTTCGCCAAGCCGAAGAACACGACGGTGCCGTTGCCGCCGAAGCGGGTGGATAGCGCCGGATCGGGCTCTTTCTTGAAGCCTTCGTCCGGTCGGTCCCAGTTGTTCGCGACCCACACGTTGCCGGCGGGGTCGATCGCGACGTCGGTGATGATTTGCAGCCCGCCGATGTAGCCGCCGGGGGGTGAGATCGGGTCGCCGGTCTTTGCGCCGGGCGGGCAGTTCTCCAGACGCGCGCCGCAGAGTTGTATGACCGAGCGGCCAAACGCGTTGGCCACCCACACGTTGTCGTTGCCGTCAACGGCGATGCCCCAGGGCCCATTGATGCTGTTCCCGCCATCAAACGGCGGCAGGACCGTGCCGTCCGGCCGCACCATCGAAACGTCGCCGCCGGGATATTTGGCCACGGTGTTGAACAGGTCGACCCACATCTGAGCCTCGTCGTCGGCCTTTGACGCCGAACCTCGGTGGCTTTCAACCTTCGATTTGAGCACGTTCTTGACCAACGCCAGCTTCTCCCTCGTACCCGGATGGCCGAGGCAGTTGGCGACCCAGGCGTTGCCGAGGCTGTCGATCGCCACGCCGCGCGGGACGAAACCGACCTTGATCTGCTCGGCTTTGCCGGGATCGTCGGCCGGGAAACGCGTCACCGTGTCGCTGCTATTGGTGACCCAGATCCGATCCTGCTGATCCACGGCGAGATGGAACGGCCCCTTGACCTCGAGCGTGCCGTCGACGGGCTTGTCATCCACGGTGCGGCCCAGGATGCGCCCCTTCGCGGCGTCGCCCTCGGGCAGATGAACGATCTGGCTCTCTTCATTGTCGAGCGCCCAGACGTCGCCGTTCGGCGTGGTGATGATGCCCTGCATCGAGCCCAGTCGTCCGTCGAAGTTGTAGCCGGTCTCGGGTGAAAGCGGCTCGCCCGTCTTGCGGTCGAACACGGAGATGGTCTTGGCTCTCAGGCTGGTGGCCCACACCTTGTCATCGGCGCCGATCGCGATGCCGAAGCCGGGACCGTCGATACCGCCGCCGCGAAAGCCGACCGTCATTGGCGACAGGGGCCTGCCATTCGGTGCGATCTTCGAGACCCCGCCGCCGAACTGGCCCCAGATCGTCGACTGTGCGCCCCCCAAGAAGTTGTTGTCCGACCACATGTTGCCTTCGCCATCAATCGCGATGCCACCCAGCGAGTTCAGCCCACCGCCGGCATACACGAGCGAGAGGGTCCACGCACTCGGCGCGAAGCTGAGATACGGGACGAACGGCACGTCGCGCCAGAGCTTTCCGTCGGGCACGGGATAGAACTCATCGAGCAGCGCGAACAGCTCCTGTGCGTGATGCGACGGATTGCGGGCGATGTTCTGCGCCGCCGTCAGCGTGTCGGTCGGCGCCGTGTCACCCGGAGGCGTGGCAGCCGCGAAGAACTCGTCGCACGCGTCGCCGCGGGCGCGCGTCAGAGCGCCCGCCAGCAGATTTGCCAGCGTGTTGAATGTCGCCAGCGTCGTCGTCTGGGAACTGTTCAGGGGATCCTGGATCACCGGGCCCAAACCACCGGTCGTCAGATCCACCAGATTGGGCACATTCCCCGCGGCGATCCTCAGGCCGAGCGCGTGCCCTGTGATCGCGGTGCCGTCGAGGAACTGCGCGTGCGTCCACACCGAGGCGATCGTCGTCAACTCGTTGATCACGACCCTGGAAGGCGGTTCACTGCCCAACACTGTGATCAGCGCCACGCGGTCGTTGTCGCCCTCCGTCGCGTCAGCGGAGGATCTTCCACCCTGAGCGATCAGGTACAGGCTCGCGTCCGTCGCCGACGCGCCGGTCGAATCGATCGTGAAGCCGCCATCGGCACCGGTCACCGCCCGACCCAGTTGCACTGGTTCAGCAGCCGTCGCGGCCCACAGCGCGACGGTCGCGCGCTCGACCGGCGCGCCACCACTGAGGACCCGGCCGGTCACCACCCCCATCCACGGGCCATCAGGGGCCGGGAGAACTTCGCTCTGGCTCGTCGGCATCGGAGATCTCCTTCGTGACTTCGCTCGCCCACTGAGCCAACCTGCCGCGCGGACGTGCAGCCGTCATCACCCCGAACGGATGAGACCAGCACCACTCCGGCCAGCGACGGCCCGAAGCCCCGGGTGCACATGGTGAGGCCTCCGGCGCGAGCCGAAGCGGGACTCATCGTCAATGCGGGGTACTTCCCTGCTCGTCGCCACAAACGCGCATCGGGTGCTTGCCGCCTTCGTGCTAGCGCCCTGATCGAAGCGGTAGTCCGCGCGGGGCATCGATGCTGGTCCCAAGTGCGGCGATGAACGCCGCCGACCGCCGGATCGCGCGCTGCTCCTATCGCCCAAACGCAGGAGCGAGCCCGTGGCTGCTGGATCCCGAGCAATCGGGCAAGTCCGGAGCCGACGAGCTGAAGACCACCGCTCGCCTCCGATTGACAGCGGCAGCGTCTTGGCGCTAGCCAGCGGTGCGTGTCGCAGCAAGCGCTGGCGCCAGGCTGGCCATGCTGCTCAACGCTTGCTGATGTTGGACTTCCTGACCACCTGCAAACACATCGGTTGGATCTCGGTCGCTGCTGCTGTCGCGTGTTCTCAGCAGCGCCGCGGGGGGCGTGGCACGATCGCTTTCGACGGCCAGCAATCACGCGACGCTGGCCGAGCGCGTGATCTCATTGCGCGGGAAGGAATCACGCGACGTCCATGACCGCGACGATCGCTTTGGTCGATCCGCCGGCTCGCATGGGACGATCCCAAAGGCGACATTGCGATCGTCGATATCCGGCCCGGCCAGCGCTGTGGCGCACTTCCGGAGTCGCCCAAAGGCAGAAGCCAACCGCTCGCTCCTGGATCTGAGCGGCACCGGCAGCGTAGTTCTGGCCGCGGGAGACTGCTGGATGCCGCTGAACGGGAAGTGGCGCGTGGCCGGCGCGTCTGCCGCGTTGCATACGCACGCGTGAGCGGCGGACCAGCTGCCTGCACGCGTGCCTTCGCGTGCTTGCGGTCGGTCGGGACCGCGCCCTCGGCGAAGAGCCTAATGACCGCTCCGGTGGAAGGGCTCTGCC
>JADGPN010000016.1 GCA_017882465.1 Solirubrobacteraceae bacterium | reverse complement strand
GGAGCTCCGCTTCGGTGACCGGATCGCCAGGATCCTCCGGGACCACTTCATCGTCTCCACGGCGGTCAACGGCCGCGGCCCGGCCGTGCCCGGGGATCGCGTGCACAATGGCAACGAGGTGCTCTGCAATCCCTCGGGTCGCGCGCTCGGGCCGAAGCCGACCACGAACACGGGCGACCCGCTGGCCGACGCCTTCGCATGGGTGGGCAATCCCGGCCGTTCCGGCGGCGCCTGCCATCCCGGCGATCCCGGGACGGGCGTCTGGTACCCGCGCTACGCCCTCGGCCTGGCCGCGCGCGCGGACTGGTGAGGCTGTCGCGCCCGGCCGAGGCCGGCCACCCGGCGCTGGCTGCTAACGGGCCTTCGGCCGGGCCATCGAGTGGATCGCGCGCGGGCCGAGCCGTCGCCGGCGCAGCGGCAGCCGCGCGATCAGTCGTTGCGTGAACGACGGCGGCCGCTGCCAGCGCTGGGGGTCCAGGTCCGCGCCGCACAGCGCGCAGCCCGCCGCGTACGGGGTGACGCGCTCGCCGCACTGGGGACAGAAACCGGGATGCATGCCTACATCGTCGTCCGCCGCCTGTGGCGCAGCTAAACCGCCGCTCGGCGTATGCGAAGAACCGCTTAGCCCGGGAGGGGAAGGGCCCGAATCAGCCCGCGGCGACCCAGTCCAGCGCCTCGCCGATCACCGCGGCGATCTGCTCGATCTCAGCCGGCTCGACCACGAACGGCGGCGAGACCTGGATCGTGGCGTTGGAGAGCATGCGGGCGATCACACCGTTCTCGACGCAGCGCGCGCACACGCGCGGCAGCAGCTCCAGCTCGTGAAGCTCGACGCCGGCGAGCAGGCCGACGCCGGAGCGGACCTCGCGGACGAGCGGGTGCGACTCGAGCGGCCGGAACGCGGCATCGAGGACGGGTTCGAGCGACTTGACGCGGTCGACCAGCTGCTCGCGCTCGAGCACGTCGATGTTGGCCATCGCCGCCGCACAGGCCGAGGCGTGCCCGGCATAGGTGATCCCGTGGCGGAAGATCAGGTCGCTGCCGTCGGCCCAGAACGGCTCCCAGACCCGCTCGGCGATCACCGCCGCGCCGAGCGGCATGTAACCGGAGGTGATCCCCTTGGCCACGAGCATGATGTCCGGCTCCAGCCCGAAGCGGTCGCTGGCGAACATCGCCCCGGTACGCCCGAAGCCGGTGATCACCTCATCCACGACGAACAGGATCTCGCTCTCGCGACAGATCCGCTGCACGGCCTCGAGATAGCCGGGCGCCGGCGGGTAGACGCCGCCCGTGCCGATTATCGGCTCGCAGTAGAAGGCGGCGATCTGATCGGCTCCGCGCTCGCGGACCAGCGCCTCGAGCACGCCGGCGTCGTGCATCGCGACCCGCTCGGTCTCCGCCACCAGGGTGCCGTAGCCGAGACGGTTCGGCTCGATCCCGGCGATGCTGGTGCCGAGTGCGTGCAGTCCGTGGTAGCCGTTTGAGCGGGTGACGATCACCCGCTTGTCCGGAAACCCCTGCACGTCCCAGTAGCGCCGGGCCAGCTTGCCGGCGAGATCGACCGCGTCCGAGCCGCCGCTGGTGAAGAACACCTTCGCATTGGCGACCGGAGCCAGGTCCGCGACCCGCTCGGCGAGCTCGATCGCCGGCCGGTTGGCGTACTCCTGGAAGGTGGTATAGGTCTCGAGCGTCCGCATCTGGGCGGCGACCGCGTCCGCAATCTCAACACGGCCGTGCCCCACGTTGCAGTGCCACAACGTGGCCGGAGCGTCGAGCAGGCGCTGGCCGTCCTCGGTAAACACCCACGCCCCCTCACCGCGAACGATCACGCGCTCGGCGCGCTTGACCGTCGGCATGTGAGCCTGCGAGTGCCAGAGCGTGGTCTCGCGCTGCTTGGGCACCTGGTCGGAGGGTCGCCCGGTGTCATCTCCCCTCGCTGTCACGGCCGGCATCGAGATCCCCTCTCGTCGAATGTGTGCACAACGATCACTAGCAGGTGTGGGCTGCGCGCGGCGTCCCGAATCTGGCGCCGCGACTGGACGGTTCGGAGCGCCGGGACAGAAACACGCGGCCGTCAGGCCGCGCATTAATTCCAACCCGGACGCAACGTGTCATCAGCATGCCATCAGAGGTTCATTGATTGAACTCTGTGTGGTAGCCTGGAGAAACGCAGGAAGTCGCTGCTGTTGTCTGGGGATCTCACAAACTCCGGCCCACGGCCGTTCTACGGTTGATGCTCACGATGACCCGCCAGACGCTCGAGATCACCGCCGTCACCTCGACCGGAATCTACTGCCGGCCCGGCTGCCCCGCGCGAGCTCCGAAGCCGGAGAACGTGCGCCGTTTCGCGACCGGCGCCGAGGCCCGGGAGGCCGGCTTCCGGGCCTGCCGGCGCTGTCGCCCAGACGCCGGACCGGGCCCAGACCCGCTCACGCGGCGCCTCGCCTATCGCGAGCCGATCGATGTCGAGGGTCTGATCGCGTTCTTCGGCCGCCGCGCGGTGAGCGGGATCGAGGAGGTTGCCGACGGCCTCTATCGCCGCAGCGTGAGCCTGCCGGGCGGAGCCGGGATCATCGAGCTGCGCCCGGCCCGCGGGCATGTCGCGGCGACGCTGTGGCTCGATGACCCTCGCGACGTCGACGCCGCGGTGGCGCTGTGTCGTGCGGTGCTCGATCTCGACGCCGACCCCGAGCGCGTGGTTGCGGCGCTCGGCGGGGACGCGGTGATCGGCAGCGCCGTCCGGGCCGCGCCGGGCCGGCGGGTACCCGGTCACGCCGGCGCCCAGGAACTGGCGATCCGCGCGGTGCTGGGACAGCAGGTCTCGCTCAGCGGGGCCGCGACACTGGCCGGGCGCCTCGTGGCCGCCTACGGGGAGCCGCTGGCCCGCCCGATCGGTGGCGTCACGCACCTGTTCCCCTCCTCGGCGGCGCTCGCGGACGCCGATCCCGCCACGCTGGCGATGCCCGGTTCGCGCCGCCGCGCCGTGCTCGGGCTGGCCGATGCGCTGGCTGGAGGGGAGGTGGCGCTGGCGCCCGGGGGCCGGGTGGCGCTGGCGCCCGGGGGCGACCGCGGGCGACCTGAGCAGAAGCTGCTGGCGCTGCCCGGCATCGGGCCCTGGACCGTGGCCTACATCGCCATGCGAGCCCTCGGCGACCGCGACGCGTTCATGCCCACCGACCTCGGCGTCCGCCGCGGACTCGAGGCGCTCGGCCACGACGGCCGCCCCGGGCCGGCGGCGGCGCTGGCCGAGCATTGGCGCCCCTACCGCGCCTACGCCCTGCAGCACCTGTGGGCCGCGGCCTCGCCCCGCCGCCGGAGCGGCGCCGGCCCTCCGCCCCGCCGCCGGAGCGCCAGCCCACCGCCCCGCCGCCGGACCAAAGGAGATGATGGACGCGATGCTCTACACCACGTTCGATAGCCCGATCGGAGAGCTGCTGCTCGTCGGCGACGGGCACTCGCTCCACGGCCTGCACATGCGCGAGGGCCGCCGGCCGCTCCGCGTCAGCCCGGCGTGGGAGCGCCACGACGAGTCGTTCGCCCCCGTCGCAGAGCAGCTGGCCGAGTACTTCGACGGCGTCCGGCCGGAGTTCGAGATCCCGCTGACGATGGCCGGCAATCCGTTTGAGCAGCTGGTCTGGGAGGAGCTGCAGAGGATCCCCTACGGCGAGACGATCAGCTACGGCGAGCTCGCCCGGCACATCGGTCATGCGAGCGCGGCGCGGGCGGTGGGCCTGGCCAACGGCCGCAATCCGGTCGCCGTGATCGTGCCCTGCCACCGGGTAATCGGGGCCGACGGCAGCCTCACGGGCTACGGCGGAGGGCTCGAGCGAAAGCGCTTCCTGCTCGACCTCGAGGCCGGCGTGTTGACGCTCGGGACCTAGCCGGCCGCTCCGGCGGCGACCGGCGGGCGCCCCACCGTGGGAGCGCCCGCCGGGTCAGGCCGATGTCCTAGGAGCCGGGCAGAACCGGCGTGCCCTCGGCCTTGACCGCCTGCAGCGAGGAGGGGTCGAGGCCAAGCAGCTTCAGGATCGTCGGGGCGATCTGAGTCGTCTCGACGGGGCCGTCGTGCGAGGACGGAGCGACGATGCCGGGGGCGTACACCAGGATCGGCACGTCGCGGTCGTTCGGATCCGCGCCGCCGTGCTCGGCGATTTTCCCCGTGCCGCCCGTGTACACGACGCCGTGCTGGACGATCGCGTAGACGTCGGGGTGGCGGGGATCACTGACCGCCGTGCCGAAGAACGCGGCCGACTCCGGGCCGGCGTAGATCTTCTTCAGGCCGGAGTGCAGCAACGTCCTAGAGCCGCCGGAGATCGTGTTCCCGGTCGCACTGTGGTTCCACAGCCAGTGCCTGACGAAGCTGATCGCCTCGGGCGACCGGTCAGACAGCCACTGCATGAACGCGTCGTCGTCCGTGCCGTACGCGAGGAGCTGCGGCTCGGTCGGATGCCTCGCCGCCCAGGCACCGTTGATCTCGTTGACGATCTTCGAGTCGTCGATCCTGGTCAGCGCCTCGGGGTTCTTCGGCGACTGGCCGTGCTTGGCCGAGATGATGATCGCCGTCGAGTCGGTCAGGTGCTGGGCCGCGAGCTCGTCGACCATCAGGTCCGCCTGGCGGTTGATGTAGTCGAGCGCCCGCTGCAGCAGCGGACCGGGGACCGTGCCGCCGGGAAGGTACCCGCCGGTCAGGCCGTCCGAGGTCGGGAGCTTCTCGGCCGTCGAAACGGTCTGGAAGTTCAGCCCGAAGATCGCCGGGACGCCGACCTTGGTGCTGCGGCTGTGGTCATAGCCGTCGATCTCGTTGAGCACCGCCTGAACCTTGTAGGAGTCGTACTGGATCGTGGCGTTGTTGTCCTTGGTCCAGTCATCCCCGGGCGGGTAGCCGATCGCCTCGCTGTTGATCTCGGGGGCGAACAGGTCCTCGATCCCGGTGCCGCCCGGGCCGTTGAGGATCTCGTAGGCCGGGTGCTTGTCCGACCACGCGGTCCGCAGGCCGTGGTCGCGGGCGATGTCGAAGATCGTGTTGACCTTCAGGTACTGGTGCGGATAGATCGGCTTGCAGGTGCTCGGATCGACCGGCAGCTGAGCGGTGTCGATCAGCGTCTGCGGCTGCCCTGTCATCTGCAGAATCGAGCCGGGCAGGCCGGAGAGGCCCTGTCCGGCGTCGATGCTGAGCGGATTCTTGTCCAGGTTCTCGTAGAAGTTGACCTGCGCGCCGAGCGGCGCACCCGCGCTGCACGTGGTCGTGCCGGGCGGCAGCAGATTGTGGTTGTACTCGGCGTCGTAATAGACGCCGGCGGTCTTCGGGTTCCCGCCCGTGACCTGCGCGACCATACCGGGGAAGGAGTCCGACGGAACGGGCGTCTGGGCGTTGCTGTACTCGGCGCCGGCGGCCACGAGCTTGGCCAGCGTCGAGCTGGGATGGTTCTGCACGTACCAGGCGAGATCCGTCTGATGCAGTCCATCGACGGAGATCAGGATCAGGTGGGAGATCGAATGGCCGGCCTCGGGAGCCTTGTGGCTGTCCGGCTTGGCCGCGACCGAGGCGACGGGGATCCCGATCGCCGCGGCTCCGATCGCCGACGCGGCCAGCAGGGCTGGCCTGATGCGTCCACGCATGTGAGCAACTCCTTGTCAGGGTTGTGGAGGTCCATGCGGTTATATGGACGCGACCGCCGGCTGGTGTGGCCAGTTTGTGCCGAACGTGTTGCCGAATGGTTACGGTGGCTCTGGTGAACCCCATCCCAGACCCCGAACGGCACGCCCCCGGCGCCCTCGCCGATCTCCGCATCCTCGACTTCTCCCGCGTGCTCGCCGGGCCGTTCGCGACCATGATGCTGGCCGACCTCGGCGCCACCGTGGTCAAGGTCGAGCGTCCCGGCACCGGCGACGAGACGCGCGCGTGGGGGCCGCCATACGACGAGCGTGGCGAGGCGACGTACTTCCAGTCGGTCAACCGCAACAAGGACAGCGTCGTGCTGAATCTGGGCGACGAGGAGGACCTCCGGCGAGCCCGGGCGATGGCCGCCGAGGCGGACGTGGTGGTGGAGAACTTCCGGCCCGGAGTGATGGACCGCCTCGGCCTCGGCTACGGCGCGCTGAGCGCCGCCGACCCGGCGCTCGTCTACTGCTCGATCACCGGCTTCGGTCGCGGCGAGGGCGCGGCGCTGCCGGGCTATGACCTGCTCGTGCAGGCGCTCGGGGGCCTGATGTCGATCACCGGCTCCCCGGAGGGCGAGCCCCAGAAGGTCGGCGTCGCGCTGGTCGACGTGCTCGCCGGCCTGTTCTCCACCGTCGGGATCCTGGCCGCACTGCGCCATCGCGCCGCCACCGGCGAGGGTCAGCGGGTCGAGGTCGACCTGCTCTCGGCGCTGCTGGCGGCGCTGGTGAACCAGGGGTCGGCGTTCACGCTGGCCGGCGTCGTACCGGGCCGGATGGGCAACGCCCACCCGAGCATCGCCCCCTACGAGCTCTACCGCACGGCGGCCGGCGACCTGGTCCTGGCCGTGGGCAACGACCGCCAGTTCGCCGCCCTGTGCGAAGTCCTCGGCGAACCGGAACTGGCTGAGGATCCTCGCTACGCGTCGAACGCCGCCCGGGTGGCGCATCGCGAGGAGCTGAGGGGCTCGCTCGAGGCGCTGCTCGTCCGAGCCCCGGCCCGTGACTGGTCGCGCCGGCTGACCGAGGCCCGGGTGCCCGCGGGCGTCGTCAACGACATCCGGGGCGCATTCGAGCTCGCCCAGTCGCTCGGGATGGAGCCGGTCGTCGAGATCGGACGTGAGAACGGATCGGTGGCGCGGTTGACGCGCAACCCGGTCCGCCTGTCGAAGACGCCGGCGCGCTACCGCAGCGCTCCGCCCCGGCTGCCTGACCGGTGATCCGGCCCGGCCTGCCGAGCGCGAGCACGGCCATCGCCTGGTCTCCGCGGCCGCCGGCGAATCGGTGGCGCCGCACCCGGCGCGGTTATGAGCTGGCCGGCTCTCTGGCCTGGAGTGCCGCCAGCTCCGCGTAGACCTCTCGCGTGCGCCGCGCGACCGCGGCCCAGTCGAAGCCGAGCACGTGCTCGCGCGCCTCGGAGATCAGCCGCGCCCGGGCGCGGTCGTCCATCAGCACCTGGCCGACCACCGCCCCCAGGGCGGCCGAATCACGTGACGGGAAGCGCAGTCCCACGGTGCCGTCGTCGGGGACGACCTCGCGCAGCCCGCCCGTGTCGGCGACCACGCACAGACAGCCCGAGGCCATCGCCTCGAGCGCGACGAGCCCGAACGGCTCGTAGATAGAGGGCACGATGCAGAGGTCTGCGACCCGGTAGAGCGAGTGCAGCATGTCGTCTCCCACCCAGCCCAGGAAGGACCCGTGTGCGGCGAGCCCGAGGCTGCGGGCCTGGCGCTTGAGCTCGTTCTCCGCGGTGCCGGTGCCGGCGACGACGAAGCGGACCCCCAGCCGGCGCTTGATCACCGGCGCCAGAGCATCGAGCGCGAGGTGGAATCCCTTCTCGTACACCAGCCGCCCGACCAGCAGCACCAGGCGCTCGTCGGGAGCCGCATATTTCGCCCGCAGGCCGGCGAGGTCGTCGACCACCGGCTCCAGGTCGCTCGGGTCGATGCCGTTGGGGATCACGGTGATCCGCGTGGGCGGAACACCGAACACCGTAGCCACGTGGCTGCGCATGTACCGCGAGCAGGTGATTACGCGGTCGGCGCGGCGCACCATCGCCCGCTCGGCCCCGTGGATGTGCGACTGCGGGTAGGTCTGGACCCAGCCCTGGTGGCGGCCGAACTCGGTCGCATGGATGGTGGTCAGCCAGGGCCGCCCCGAGCGGCGCGCGAGGCGCTCCGCGGCGCTCGCGACGAGCCAGTCGTGTGAGTGCACGAGGTCGAACTCGAGCCGTTCGCAGCGCTCGATTCCGAGGTCGCGCATGTCGGCGTTCATCGCCGCCACCCAGCCTACGAACGCATCGATGTCCTTGGGGTAGGGAGGCTCGCGGACGCGGTGAACGATCACGCCGTGGCGCTCCTCCTCGGCCGGCAGCCCCCCGCCGCCACGAGTCAGCACGTGCACCTCGGCGCCGTCGCGAACCAGGGACTCCGAGAGCTTGCGCACGTGGCGACCCAGCCCGCCCTCGATCACGGGCGGGTACTCCCACGAGATCAGCAACACGCGCATCCCCACGTCGGGAGACCCTACCGTCAAGCCCGCTCGAACACCGCCAAGCCGTGCTCGCCGAGCAGTTCCGCGAGCGGCTCCGCGCCCGCGAACGACCGTTCGCCGCCGCGCAGCACATCGCGCCAGCGGCCCCTGGGCGCCTCCAGCATGCCCTCCGTCCGGCCCGGCCGGCCGGGCCGGACGGCGACGGCCACCAGCACCTCGCCGGCGCGTAGGAACGCGCACGTTCCCTCGCCCGCGGCCAGGGGCTCATAGGCGCCCGCGAACGGCCGCGGGTTCCGAGCGCGGAGCGTCAGCAGCCGCAGGTTCAGCCACAGCTTCGCGGTCTCGGGATCCGGTGGAGAGCCTCCCATCAGTCGAGCGAGCATGGCCTGATGCCACTGCCAGTCGACGGGCCGGCGGTTGTCGGGGTCGACGAGCGCCCGGAACGGAAGCTCGTTGCCCTGGTAGAGGTCAGGGATCCCCGGCGAGGTCAGCTTCAGCGCCAGCTGCCCTAGCGTGACGCGATCGCCCGCCGCCGCGACCCGGGCCACGA
The DNA here is from genome assembly GCA_017882465.1 of Solirubrobacteraceae bacterium. Classification (GTDB taxonomy): domain Bacteria; phylum Actinomycetota; class Thermoleophilia; order Solirubrobacterales; family Solirubrobacteraceae; genus Palsa-465. The sequence continues at coordinate 24,714 of JADGPN010000016.1, read as the reverse complement.
ACGGCTCGAAGTCGGCCAGGAAGGCACGGTCTGAGTACAGCGTGCGGCAGAAGCGCCTGACCGCCTGCTCCCACTCCGGATCGCCGTCGACCCAGGCGGTGTTGCGTTTGGCCTCGCGCAGCGCCTTCTCCATGTAGGCCTCGATCCGCTCGAGGCTGATCGGCCAGGCGCCGATCAGCGTCTGGTGCAGGAAGTACTGCTCGACCGGGTCCGGCGCTCCGCCGCTGCGCAGCGGGTCTCCGATCTCGAGCCAGCGATGCACGTGCTCGGCCCACTCGCCGGGGATCGAGGCCAGGACCGTGATCCGCGCCCGGACGTCGGCCGAGCGCTTGGCGTCGTGGGTCTGGGTGGTCAGCAGGCCCAGCGGGAAGTGCTGCGCGCGCTCGGCGCTGGCGGCGTGAAAGCGCTCCACGGCGAGGCCGAAGCGGCTCGGATCGCCGCCGACATCGTTGAGCGCGAGCAACCGTCCGTAACGGTAGAAGGCCGTGTCCTCGACGCCCTTGGCCATCACCGCGGGAGTCGTCTGCTGGAAGCGGGTCACGAACGCCTCCGGCGCAGGCCGCTCGAGCAGCAGCATCTGCGCCAGCTCGGGCTCCATGGCGGCCGCGGCGATGGCGCCTCGGTCCGCCTCGGCGACCTGGCCCCTGGGCGCGTCGACGTAGGTGCGGTAGACCGGCAGCGACGCCAGCGCGCGCGCCAGCCCTTCGGCTCCTCCCGGCGGCTCGGCTCCGAGCTCGCGCGCGAGCCGCTCCGCCTCGGGCGCGAACGGCCCGTGCACCTGCTCGAGCTTGGCCTCGGCGGCGACCTCGGCGAAGCTCCTGGCATCGCCCGACACCTCCTCCCACAGCGCCGTCAGGGATCCCTCGCCGGCCGGATCGACGAACAGCGCCGTCACGTCGTTGAGGAACTCGTAGCCGACCGTGCCGGAGACCGGCCACTCACGCAACCGCTCGCTCGGATCGAGGATCTTCTCCACCCACACGCGCGACGCGCCGCCGTCGTGCAGGCGCTGGAAGTAGCCGGCCGGGTCGGCCAGGCCGTCGGGATGATCGACCCTGAGTCCATCGACCAGCCCGTTGCGCACGAGCCTCAGCACCAGCTCGTGGGTCTGTTCGAACACGCCCGCGTCCTCCTGGCGCACGCCCGCCAGCTCGTCGATGTCGAAGAAGCGCCGGTGGCGACCGGTGACCGGGTCGACGTCGAAGAAACGCTCGCGCAGCGCCGGATCGGCCCAGAAGCGGTTGGCGTCGTCGGCCGCCATGTGGTTGGGCACGACGTCGAGCACGATCCCGAGGCCGGCCGCGTGCGCGGCCGTGGCCAGCGCGCGGAACGCCGGCTCACCTCCAAGCGCATCTGACAACCGGCTCGGGTCGGTGACGTCATACCCATGAGTCGAGCCCGGCCGGGCCTGGAACGACGGCGAGAGATAGAGGTGGGACACCCCGAGGTCGCGCAGATAGGGGACCAGGCCGCGGGCCTCCTCGAACCCGAACTCGCCCGTGAGCTGCAGCCGGTATGTCGCCCGCAGCTCAGCCACGGGCCCGGTGCGCTCGGCGCCCGTTGCTCGCGTGTCTCAGCACGAGGATCGAGCGCCCCGTCACCGTGACCTCCGTCCGGGCCCCGTAGCGAGCGCTGCCGGCCTCGGCGGAGGGGTCGGCGGTCGAGAGCTCGAGCTGCCACTGGGCCCCGAACCGCCGCCGAGGCAGCATGAACCCCCGATCGTCCTCGTGGGCGTTGAACATCAGGATGAAGGAGTCGTCGTGGGTCTCCTCTCCGTGCGGGCCGACGTTGGGGATCTCGGCCCCGTTGAGGAACATGCCCAGCACGGGCTCGCCGTGCTGCCAGTCGCGCCGGGTCATCTTGCGACCGTCGGTCCGGAACCACCATACGTCCGGCAGCCCCCCGTCCCTGAGCTCACGGCCGAGCAGGAAGCTGTTGCGGTGGAAGACCGGATGCTCGCGGCGCAGCCGGATCAGCCGGCGCGTGAACTCGCGCATCTCCTCGGCCTGCGGGTTCTCGCCCCAGTCGTACCACGAGACCTCGTTGTCCTGGCACCAGCCGTTGTTGTTGCCGCCCTGCGTGCGCATCATCTCGTCGCCCCCGAGCAGCATCGGCGTGCCCTGTGAGACGAACAGGGTGGTGAGAAAGTTGCGCTGCTGGCGGGCGCGCAGGGTGAGGATCTCCCCGTCGTCGGTCTTGCCCTCGGCACCGCAGTTCCAGGAGCGGTTGTCGTCGGTCCCGTCCTGGTTGTCCTCGAGGTTGGCCTCGTTGTGCTTGTTGTTGTAGGAGACCAGGTCGGCGAGCGTGAAGCCGTCGTGGGCGGTGATGAAGTTGATCGACGCGAACGGGTCCCGTCCGTCGCGCGCGTAAAGGTCAGAGGAGCCCGCCAGCCGCGAGGCGAAGTCCCCGACGCTGGCGTGCTGGCGCCAGAAGTCGCGCATCGTGTCGCGGTAGATGCCGTTCCACTCCGACCACAGGACCGGGAAGTTGCCCACCTGGTAGCCGCCCGGGCCCACGTCCCACGGCTCGGCGATCAGCTTCGCCTGCGAGAGCACCGGGTCCTGGTGGATGACGTCGAAGAACGCCGACAGCCGGTCGACGTCGTAGAACTCGCGGGCCAGCGCCGAGGCCAGGTCGAAGCGGAAGCCGTCGACGTGGCATTCGGTGGCCCAGTAGCGCAGCGAGTCCATGATCACCCGCAGCACGCTCGGGTGCACGGGGTTGAGCGAGTTGCCGGTACCCGTGAAGTCCATGTAGTGCCGCAGGTCGTCGGGCATCAGCCGGTAATACGAGCGGTTGTCGATGCCCTTGAAGGAGAGCGTCGGGCCGAGATGGTTGCCCTCGGCGGTGTGGTTGTAGACGACATCGAGGATCACCTCGATGCCGGCCTGGTGAAGCGCCTTGACCATCCCCTTGAACTCCCGCACCTGCTGCCCGTCGCTGCCGGTGGCGGCGTACTCGGAGTGCGGCGCCATGAACCCGATCGTGCTGTAGCCCCAGTAATTGGTCAGACCGCGGTCGGCCAGGAAGGACTCGTCGCAGATGTGGTGCACGGGCAGCAGCTCGACCGCGGTGACGCCGAGCGAGGTCAGGTACTCGATCGCCGGATCGGAGGCCAGGCCGGCGTAGGTGCCGCGGAGTTCATCGCGGATCTCGGGGTGGCGCATCGTGAATCCCTTCACATGCGTCTCGTAGATGACCATGTCCGAGAACGGGAGGCGAGGCGGCACGTCGCCCTCCCAGTCGAAGTGCGGGTCGACCACCACCGACTTCGGGACCACCGACGCATCGTCCTCGTCGTCGGCCTCGAAGTCGGCGTCCTCCTCGCCCGTCGGCACGTAGGGAAGCACGTTGACGTCCTCGGTCCAGGTCACCATGCCCTCGATCGCCTTCGCGTAGGGGTCGATCAGCAGCTTGGCCGGGTTGAAGCGATGCCCTTCGTCGGGGGCGTAGGGGCCGAGGACCCGGTACCCGTATCGCTGACCGGGACCCACTCCGGGCAGGTAGCAGTGGAAGTTGTGGGCGGCTCGCTCGCCCATCTCCACGCACATCTCCTCGCCGGTGTCGTCGTACAGGCACAGCACCACGCGCTCGGCGTTCTCCGAGAAGAGCGAGAAGTTGGTGCCTTCGCCGTTCCAGGTTGGCCCAAGCGGGAATGGCCGTCCCGGCCACACCTCCTTCATTCGATCAGCGCTCCCGAGAGCGGCGCCATAGCCACGTATCCGTCCTTGATGTACGACTCCTCGTCGGTGGCCAGGACGAGCCGGCCGCCCGCGCACGCCACCCGCCGGGGCTCCCCAGCGAAGTTGCTCACGATCTCGAACGGCCCCCGCCGGACCCGCAGCCAGCGGCCGGGCTCGTCGAACTCGATCTCGTGGGCGTCCCCGCCGGGCAGGTTGCGGCGCGCCGCGAGCAGCTCCGGATACAGCCGGGCCAGTTTCGCGTCGCGCTCTCGCGTCAGCTTCGAGGACTCGAACGTCGTCGGCGACTGGGGATCGGGGATCTCGCGCCCGAACTGCTCGAAGGCGGCGAACTCCCGGCGCCGGCCCTCGCGCGTGGCCGCGGCGATCTTCTCGTCGATGTGATCGGAGAAGAACTGGAACGGCGCCGGCTCGCCGTACTCCTCGCCCTGGAACAGCAGCGGCACGAACGGGGCCAGCAGCGTGCTGAAGGCAGCCAGCGGCCGGACGTGCGCCGGCAGCCGGTCACCGAATGCGCGGTTGCCGACTTGATCGTGGTTCTGGGAGAAGACGACAAAGCCGGTGGGGGCGACGTCGTCGGCGGGAGCGCCGAAGCGGCGCCGGCGGAAGGTCGAATAGCCGCCGTCGTGCACGTACGGGCGGTGGTAGGCCTTGGCGAGCTGCGCGACGCTGCCGAACTCGGAGTAATAGCCGTCGCGGGTCCCGGTAAGCAGCACCCGCAGGGCATGGTGGAAGTCGTCCGCCCAGGCCGCGTCGCAGCCGTAGCCCCCGCGCTCCGGGTGGCGCATCACCCGAGGGTCGTTGAGCCCGCTCTCGGCGATCACCAACGCCCGCTCGTTGAGCTCGTGCACCCGCCGGGCGATCGCGGCCACGATGTGCTCGGCGCCCGAGTCGAAGATCGCGTGGATCGCATCGAGTCGCAGACCGTCGATGCCGAAGTCGCGCACCCAGCCGATCGCGCTCTGGATGACCCACTCGCGGACCGGGTCTGAGTCGGCGTCGTCGAAGTTGATCGCCTTGCCCCACGGCGTCTCGTACTTGCCCGTGAAGTATGGCCCGAACGCCGTCATCGCCGTGACTCCGGATGCCCCGAGGTGGTTGTAGACGACGTCGAGGATCACCGCGATGCCCCCCTCGTGGGCCGCCTGCACCAGGCGCGCCAGGCCGTGCGGGCCGCCGTAGGTCGAGTGGGCGGCGGAGATGTAGACGCCGTCGTATCCCCACCCGTAGTGACCGGGGAACTCGGCCACCGGCATGATCTCGATCGCGGTGATGCCGATCTCGGCCAGCTCCCGCAGGTGCGGGATCGCGGCCTCGAACGTGCCCTGGGGGGTGAACGTCCCGACGTGCATCTCGTACAGCACGAGTTCCTCGGCCGAGGGGGGATCGAAGCTCGGCCCGGCACCCGGGAGTGTGCTCGCGTCGAGCACCCGCGAGGGCCCGCGCAGCCCGGCCGGCTGCCACCGGCTGCTGGGATCGGGGAGCTCGATGCCGTTGACGAGGAACCAGTAGTCGGAGCCCGGTGGGGCCTCGGCGACCGTCTCGTGGATCCCGTGCCCGACGTGTTCGAGCTCCAGATCGCGGCTGCCATCGGAGCCGGCCTCGCCTCCGGCGAGCCGGAGCGCGATCGTCCCCGCACCGGGCGCCCAGACGCGGAACTCGGTGAGCCCGTCGGGTCGCGGCCACGCTCCGAGCGGGAGCTCCCAGGGATAGACGCCGGCCTCGGGGGCCCGGATCCGGTCAGGGGCGAACCTGCGAGCCTCTCGGCGCGCGCTCATGCCTGGGACTCAGTCGGCATCGGGGACTAACCAGATGGCCGCGAGCGGCGGCAGCGTGAGCTTGGCGGAGGAGGACTGGCCGTGCCACGGGATCGGCTCGGGCTCGATCGCCCCGAGGTTGCCCTTGTCACTGCCCCCGTAGAAGGTCGAGTCCGTGTTGATGGCCTCGCGCCAGCGGCACGAGCGCGGAAGCCCGAGACGGTAGCCCGAGCGGGGCACGGGAGAGAAATTGGCCACGAACACCAGCACCCGCTCGTGGTCGGCGGAGCTGCGGGCGAACGCGACCACGTTGCTGTCGGCATCGTTGGGCTCGAGCCACCAGAAGCCCGAGGGGTCGGAATCGAGCTCCCACAGAGCCGGTTCCGCGCCGTAGACGCGATTGAGATCGCGCACCAGCGACTGCATGCCGGCGTTCTCAGGCCGCTCGAGCAGATGCCAGTCGAGCGATCGCTCGTGACCCCACTCCTGCTCCTGGGCCAGCTCGCCGCCCATGAACAGGAGCTTCTTGCCCGGGTGCGCCCACATGTAGGCGTACAGCGAGCGCAGGTTGGCCAGCTTCTGCCACCGGTCGCCGGCCATCTTCGAATACAGCGACCCCTTGCCGTGGACGACCTCGTCGTGCGAGAGCGGGAGGATGAAGTTCTCGCTGAACGCGTACATGAGGCTGAAGGTCAGCTCGTGATGGTGGTAGCGGCGGTAGATCGGGTCCTGGCGGAAGTACCCGAGGGTGTCGTGCATCCAGCCCATGTTCCACTTGAACCCGAAGCCGAGACCGCCGAGGTAGGTCGGGCGCGAGACGCCCGGCCAGGCCGTGGACTCCTCGGCGGCGGAGATCATGCCCGGCTCCTCGCGGTGGATCACCTGGTTGAGCTCCTTGAGGAAGGCCACCGCGTCGAGGTCCTCGCGGCCCCCGAACTCGTTCTGGATCCACTCACCGGCCTGGCGCGAGTAGTCCAAGTACAGCATCGAGGCGACCGCGTCGACCCGGATCCCGTCGACGTGATACTCGCGCAGCCAGAACAGCGCGTTGGAGATCAGGAAGTTGCGCACCTCGTGGCGGCCGTAGTTGAACACGAGCGTTCCCCAATCGGGATGCGCGCCCCGCCGCGGGTCCGCGTGCTCGTACAGGGCGGTGCCGTCGAAGCGCGCCAGCGCCCATTCGTCGCGGGGGAAATGGGCCGGTACCCAGTCCAGGATCACGCCGATCCCGTGCGCGTGCAGGCGGTCGACGAACTCGCGCAGATCGTCGGGTGAGCCATAGTTCGGGGTGGGCGCGTAGTACCCCGTGACCTGGTAGCCCCACGAGCCGCTGAACGGATGCGCCATCACCGGCAGCAGCTCGACGTGGGTGAAGCCCATATCGTTGACGTAGGCGGCCAGCTCGTCGGCCAGCTCGACGTAGGTCAGCGACCGGTTGCCGTCGAGTGGGTTCAGCCGCCACGACCCGAGCTGCACCTCGTAGATCGAGACCGGCCGCCCCAGCGGGACCTGCTCAGAGCGCCGCCGCAGCCACTTCGCGTCGGCGTCGCTCCACTGGTGCTCGGGCTGGCACACCACCGAGGCCGTCTTCGGCGGCAGCTCGGCCTGCTGCGCGTAGGGATCCGCCCGCAGCACCAGCTCACCGTCGGCGGTCAGGAGCTCGTACTTGTACCGCGCCCCGGGTAGGCAGTCGGGCACGAACAGCTCCCAGATCCCGGTCGACCCCAAGGAGCGCATCGGATGGAGGCGGCCGTCCCAGAGGTTGAAATCACCGACCACGCTGACCGAGCGCGCGGCCGGCGCCCAGACGGCGAACGCCGTCCCGCGGCTGCCCTGGTGATCGCGGATGTGCGCACCGAGCCGGTCGTACAGCTGCTCGTGGCGGCCCTCGCCGATCAGGTGCTGATCGAGCTCGCCGATGGTGGGCGTGAAGGCGTACGGATCCTCGATCGTGAACTGCGCATCGGGGCCGTAGTCGATCTCGAGCGTGTAGTGCTGCGGCAGCTCCACTCCCGCCACCCGGCCCTCGAACACGCCCCCGGGATGGATCAGCTCCAGCTCGCCGTCCGCGCCGCCGTCGAAACGGACGGTGACCGCGCGCGCCGCCGGGCGCAGCGCGCGCACGACGACGCCGTCTCCGTCGGGATGGGCGCCGAGCACGGAGTGCGGCTCCGGGTGCTCGCGGCGAACGAGCGAGTCGAGTTCACGAGTGACCATCGTCATACGGAATCGAGCAGCCGCCTGATCCCGGCGACCGGGATCGGCAGCCAGTCCGGCCGGTTGTCGAGTTCGTACTGGAGCTCGTAGATCGCCTTCTCGAGCTCATAGATCGAGAGCAGGTTGGTGAGCGCCGCTCCGCCGGTGGGCAGCAGGGTCGAGTCGACCCGCTCCAGATACCGGGTCAGGAACGCGTCGCGCGCGCGATCCTCGAAATCGGCCGGGGCCTGTCGGCCGCGCTGGAGCTCGACCGCCGACACCACGTACGCAAACGAGCGCAGCATGCTGGCCACGTCGCGCAGCGGCGAGCGCTTCTGACGGCGCTCGGGCAGCGGGCGCGCGGGCTCGCCCTCGAAGTCGATGATCACCCAGCCGCGCGGCGAGTAGAGCGTCTGTCCGAGGTGATAATCGCCGTGGGTGCGGATCACCCGGCCGCCGACGCCGAGCTGCGCCCGCATCGCGAGCCGCTCACGGACGTCCTGGCCGCGGCCGGCGATCGGCGCCACGTCCTCGGCGTCGGGCAGGCGCAGGAAGATCCGCTCGATGTCCTCGTCGATCGTCGCCGTCAACAGCGAGAGCGCCTCGTTGCTGGGCTCCTCGGGCGAGAACGCGGGATCGCCGGCGTCGGAGGCGAGCACGGAGTGCATGTCCGCGGTCACCTCCCCGAGGCCCGCCAGGCGCTCGAGGAACTGCTCAGGGGTGGAGGCGATCTCGTCGAGGGCCAGTTTCCAACCGTCGACGGCGTCGGAGAGGAACTCCTGGACGACGCCGAGCGTGGTCGAGAACGAGCGGCCCTCGTACTCGTAGTAGCCGTACAGCGGCGGGATGTTGGGGAATCCCCGGGCTGTGAGGAAGCTCAGCATCTCTAGTTCTGGATTGATGCCCGCTTCCAGCTTGCGAAACACCTTCAGCACCAAGGCGTTGCCGAACACCAGCGAGGAATTCGACTGCTCGACGCCCACCAGCCGCACCGGAGCGTCCTCGAGCGGGGTGAGCATGCCGTCGGAGCGATGAAAGTGCAGCGAGCCCTCGCCGGCTGCGATCGACTCTGCGGCGTCGATCCGCCGCAGCAGCTCACGGGCGTGATCGGGGTCGGCGAGGCCGTCGCAGATGACCCAGTCCTCGGTGTAGGCGATCGGCTCCTGGGTCACGAGCTCGCCGCGCGGACGGAGGCCCAACGGCAGCTGGTAGAGCTCGTGCTGGCCGCTGGCAAAGCGCGCCTGCACGAGCGCCAGCAGCAGGGTCGGACCCTCGGAGAGCACCACGCTCTCGAGCAGATCGATGCCGGCAACATGGCGCGACTTGGAGGCGTACCAGCGCTGCTTTTCGACCCACTCCCGGAGTGCCTCGACGTCGAGGAAGCTCCGGACATCGGTGCCCGGTGTCCAGACGCCTTCGGTCATCGAAACTCCTCCTGTTGATCCTCGGCGACGAGCTGGAACCAGTAGAAGCCGCGTGGCGCGAGCGTCAGCAGGTATGGCAGCTCACCGATACGGGGAAAGTGCGAGCGCCCGAACAGCTCGACCGGATGGCGTCCCCGCTCGGAGGAAAGATCGAGCTCGACCGCCTGCGCCGAGCGCGCCACGTTGTGGACGCACAGTGTCAGATCGTCCTCGAACCGGCGCAGGTGAGCAAAGATCCGCGGGTTGGAGGTCCTGATCGGCTCATAGGTGCCGAGCCCGAAGACGGGATGCTCCTTGCGCAGGGCGATGAAGCGGTGGATCCAGCGCAGCAGCGAGGTCGGCGTGCGCAGCTGCGCCTCGATGTTCACCGCCTGATAGCCGTATACGGGATCCATCAGCGGCGGCGCGTAGAGCTGGGCGAAGTCGGCGCGCGAGAAGCCCCCATTGCGATCGCCCGTCCACTGCATCGGCGTGCGCACGCCGTCACGGTCGCCCAGGAAGACATTGTCGCCCATGGCGATCTCGTCGCCGTAGTAGAGGACCGGGGACCCGGGCAGCGAGAACAGGATCGCGGTCATCAACTCGATCTCGTCACGCCCGTTGTCCAGCAGGGGCGCCAGGCGCCGCCGGATGCCGACGTTGATCTTCATCCGCGGGTCCTTGGCGTACTCCGTGTACATGTAGTCCCGCTCCTCGTCGGTCACCATCTCGAGTGTCAGCTCGTCGTGGTTGCGCAGGAACAGGCCCCACTGGCAGTTGTCGGGGATCGCTGGGGTCTGCTCGAGGATCTCGTAGATCGGGATCGCCTCCTCGCGCCGTACAGCCATGAACATACGCGGCATGACCGGGAAGTGAAACGCCATCTGACACTCATCGCCCTGGCCGAAGTACTGGACCACGTCCGACGGCCACTGGTTCGCCTCCGCCAGGAGCACGCGATCGGGGTAGTTCTCATCGATCTCCAGCCGTACCCGCTTCAGGTACTCGTGGGTCTCGCGCAGGTTCTCGCAGTTCGTTCCCTCGCGCTCGTACAGATACGGGACGGCGTCGAGGCGCAGGCCGTCGAGGCCGAGGTCGAGCCAGAAGCGCAGCACCTCGAGCATCGCGTCCCGGACCTCGGGGTTGTCGAAGTTGAGGTCGGGCTGATGGGAGAAGAAGCGATGCCAGTAATAGGCGCCGGCGACCGGGTCGTGGGTCCAGTTCGACGTCTCGGTGTCGGTGAAGATGATCCGCGCGCCAGGGTAGAGCTCGTCGCTGTCGGACCACACGTACCAATCGCGCTTGGGAGACTTGGGGTCAGAGCGCGATTCCTGGAACCACGGATGGTCGATGGAGGTGTGGTTCATGACCAGGTCGGCGATCACCCTGATCCGCCGCGCGTGAGCGGCGTCGATGAACTGCCGCACGTCCTCGACGGTGCCGTAGTCGGGATGCACCTGGGTGAAGTCGGAGATGTCGTATCCCCCGTCGCGCAGCGGCGAGGCGTAGAACGGCAGCAGCCAGATGCAGTCGATCCCGAGCCATTGCAGGTAGTCGAGCTTCTCGGTCAGGCCGCGGAAGTCGCCCGATCCGTCGCCGTTGGCGTCATAGAACCCGCGGATGTGGATCTCGTAGAAGACCGCCCGCTTGAACCACAGCGGCTCGGCCTCGAACCACTGGCGGGTCTGCGCCTTGGGCTGCTCCTCGTGCGGCTGACCGTCGTGCTCCCCTCTCGCCCGTCCGGTGACCGCCTGCGAGCTCATCACGCCTCCACTCTAGCCAGGTGGGCCTGGCGAACTCCGGGCTCGAGGCACACGTAGTTGGGCCCGATGCCCCACCCGAAGTGCTCGTCGGTAAGCAGGTCCTGCACGCTGAAGGTGGGTGGCAGCCCGAGGTGCGCCGGAACGGTCGCCACCCCTTCCTGAGGCTGATGGGGATCGAGGTTGACCACGGTGATCAGCGTATTCCCCGCTGACTGCTTTGCGTATGCGATCAACGCCTCGTTTGCCGTCTCCAGGAAGGTCACGTTCGAGAGCTCCTGCAGCGCTGGGTTCTCACGCCGCGCCAGGTTGAGGCGCGCGATCATCGGCGACAGCGGGCCGCCGAGCGAGCGATCCCGGATCTCGTACTTCTCCGAATGCAGATACTCCTCCGAGCCTTCGCGCACCGGGACGTTCTCGAAGTGCTCGTAGCCGGAGTAGATCCCGTAGCTGGGGGCGAGCGTGGCCGCGAGCACGAGCCGAGCCTCGAACGCGGCTCGGCCGCCCTGCTGGAGGTAGGCATGCAGGATGTCGGGGGTGTTGGCGAAGAAGTTGGGTCGGAAGTACTCCTGCTCACCGGAGTAGGCGAGCTCCGAGACGTACTCGGTCAGCTCCCAGCGTGCGTTCTTCCAGGTGAAGTACGTGTACGACTGGCTGAAGCCGATCTTGCCCAGGTGGCGCATCACGGCCCGGCGCGTGAACGCTTCGGCCAGGAACACGACGTCGCGATCGCGAGCGTGGACCTCGGCGATCAGCCAGGACCAGAAGGCGAACGGCTTCGTGTGCGGATTGTCGACCCGGAACACCTTGACGCCGCAGTCCACCCACTGGAGCATCACCTCCAGCAGCGCCTTCCACAGCCCGCGCCAGTCCGGCGATTCCCAGTTGACGTTGTAGATGTCCTGGTAGCGCTTGGGCGGGTTCTCGGCGTACTTGAGCGTGCCGTCGGGCCGGTGGTGGAACCACTCGGGGTGCTCGGTCAGCCACGGGTGGTCGGCCGAGCACTGAATCGCGAAGTCCAGCGCGATGTCCAGGCCCAGCTCGCCGGCGGCCCGCGTCAGCGAGCGCACGTCGTCGATCGTCCCCAGCTCGGGATGGACAGCCTCGTGCCCGCCCTCGGCCCCGCCGATCCCCCACGGCGAGCCGGGGTCGCCCGGCGCGGCCACCAGCGAGTTGTCCCGGCCCTTGCGACTGGTCACGCCGATCGGATGGATCGGCGGCAGGTAGATGATGTCGAAGCCCAGCTCGGCCAGCTCGGGCAGTGTCTGCTCGACCCCTTTGAGCCCGCCGAATGAGCGCGGGAAGAGCTCGTACCAGGCCCCGAAGCGGGCCCTGAGGCGGTCGACCTGGATCTCCAGCGGCTCGGCGAAGGTGACACTTCCGTGCCGCTCCTGAACCCGCTCGACCGCCTCGAACAGCTCCGTCCCCAGCACCGTGTCGTACTTGGTGCCGGCCGGCATCGAGCAGTCCTCGAGTGTCCGCTGGGCGTGCTCGATCAGCTTCCGTTCGACCTTGGCGCGAGTGTCCTGCGCGGCCGCGGCGAGCAGCAGCGCGCCTTCGGAGAGCTCCCCCGCGAGGTCGTCCTGGCCGGCCTTCAGCTTGCGCTCGAGCTCGTCGCGCCAGGTGCCGAACCCATCGGTCCACGCCTCGATCGTGTACTGCCAGCGACCCGGGCGGTCGACCTCGAACTCGCCCCCCCAGCGCACGCCCTCCAGATGGGCATCCGTCCGGTGCAGCGGCGCCTCGCGCCAGCGGCGGTCGCCGGGACCCCGGTAGCTGACCACGGCGCGCAGCTCGTCGTGCCCGTCACGGAAGATGTCGGCCGAGACACCGACCCGGTCGCCTACGCAGCGCTTGGCCGGATAGCGGCCGTCGTCGACGACCGGAGCCGGATACTGGATCTGGATCCGCGAGGGTGGTTGGGCGGCGGTCGTGCGGGGCACTTCTTCCGGGAGTATCCGACTCGGCACCTCAGCTAGACAATGATCTCGTGAACTTCCTCCCCCGCTCGAGCGGTATCCAGCTCCACATCACCTCTCTCCCGGGGGGTCGTCTCGGGCCGGAGGCCTACCGGTTCGTCGACTGGCTCGAGGCGGCGGGCCAGTCATGGTGGCAGGTCTTGCCGCTTGGACCCCCTGACCGTCACCGCTCCCCGTACAAGTCGAGATCGGCCTTCGCCGCCTGGCCCGGCTTGCTGGGCGAACCGCGCGCGGCGGTGTCCGCCGGCGAGATCGCCGAATTCCGCGAGCGCAACACCTACTGGATCGGCGACTGGGAGCGCGCATCGCGCCGGGGCGCGGTCGCCGACCAGGTGCGGTTCACCCGCGAATGGGCGGCGCTGCGCGGCTACGCCGCCGAGCGCGGGATCCGCATCATCGGCGACGTGCCGATCTACGTCGCGCCCGAGAGCGCCGATCATCTGGCCCATCCGGAGTACTTCCGCAACGGCGTGGTCGCGGGGACCCCACCGGACAGCTTCTCCGACACGGGCCAGCTGTGGGGCAACCCGCTCTACGACTGGCCCGCGCTGCGACGGCGGCGCTACGACTGGTGGCTGGCGCGACTGCGCCGCACGCTGGATTTTTTCGACCTGGCGCGGATCGATCACTTCCGCGGCTTCGTGGCCTACTGGGCCGTGCCGGAGGGCTCGAGGACAGCGCTCGACGGACGCTGGTGCCGCGGCCCCGGGCTGGCGCTGTTCAGCATGATCGAGCTCGAGCTGGGCGGCCTGCCCTTCATCGCCGAGGACCTGGGCGTGATCACGCCGGCGGTTGAGCAGCTGCGCGACTCGCTTGGGCTGCCGGGGATGCTGGTCCTCCAGTTCGCCTTCGATCCCGAGGACCCGGGCGCGAATCCCCACGACCCGGCCCGCCACCGTGAGAACCGGCTCGTCTACACCGGCACCCACGACACCGACACCGCCCGGGGCTGGTACGACTCGCTGCCGGTTGAGCGGCGCGAGCTGCTGCGTGCGGAGCTCACTGCGCGCCGGATCGCCGAGCGCGAGCCGTGGTGGGGCCTGATCCGGCTCGCACTCGAGTCACCGGCGCGCGTGTCGATGATGCAGGTCCAGGACGTCCTCGGCCTCGGCAGCGAGGCGCGCATGAACGAGCCGGGCCGGGCGAGCGGCAGCTGGCGCTGGCAGCTGGCTGAGGGGCAGCTGAAGCCTACGGTGGCGCGGAGACTGCGGGAGGCGACGGAGGCGACGGGGCGGGTCCGGGGCGGGTCGGGTGGTGACGGGTCGGGTAGTCGGCGGGTCGGGTAGTCGGCGGGTCGGGCTCTGACATCTCGGCCTACCACCTCCCCCGCCAAGCCCGCCAGCTCACCTTCGCGCGCCGGTGGGCGTAGCTCATGTCGCCGCGGAGCCGGCCCCGCCAGGCGGTCTCGTAGACGATCAGCGTCGAGGGGTGAACAGCGGCATGGAGTCCGTCGCGCTCGAGCACCGCGAGTGCGCGCTCGGCGATCGATATCTGCCCGAAGGCGGTGGGATGCACGTGGTCGGGCATGACCAGGTTGCGGGCGCCGAAGGAGCGCAGGTCGAGCACCAGCGCACCGTGGTCGGCGGCGACCCGCTCGATCGCGGCGTTGAGCTCGTGCACCTTCTCGCCGGCTCGCGGGCGCCCCACGTCGAGCGGAGCGGTGACGGCGAGGACGCGGTCGCAGCGGTCACGCAGGAAACCGTGGACCTCCCGAAGTCGCTGCTCGAACGCTTCTGCGTCCCAATCCAGGGCGCGAACGTCGTTGACCCCGATGTACAGGCACCCGAGCTCGTAGCGCGCGGCGGGATGAGCGGTCAAGCGCTCGAACGCCGGGATCTGCTGCTGCACCACGCCGGCGACGCTGGCGCCGTCCACGGCATAGCTGGTGAATGGCAGCCCCAGCCCCCTGGCCAGCCACAGTGCCCACGACTGGAGCGCGACCCCCCACTGCAGCTCACCCCCTCCGTTGGTGATCGAGTCACCGAACGCCAGCACGCCGAGCGCGAAGCCAGTAGATACGCGAGGCGGCAAGCTGGCTAGGCTACCGATCATGCCTGGCTTGCGCGACGCAAACGCCAGCACCGATGGGGAGGTGCGGAGCGACGGGACACGGGACCTCCTGCGCGCGTGCGCCGACCTCGCGCAGCGGCTGCCCGAGTCGCTGGCCCCGCTGGTGCGATTGGCCTTCAACTACCGCTGGTCATGGTCAGCCGACGGCCCGGATCTGTTTCGCTCGATCGATCCCGAGCGCTTCGAGCTCTGCCTCGAGAATCCCGTTCGCCTGCTCCAGGAGGTCTCGGGCGATGTTCTTCGCCGCGCCGCCGGCGACGCCGAGCTGGCCCGTCGCGCCACCGAGCTGGAGGCCGTCGTCCGCGCCGACCTCGCCCGCCCACCGCCCGACGGGCCGATCGACCCCAAGCACCCGGTGGCGTTCTTCTGCGCGGAGTACGGGGTTCATCGCTCGCTGCCGGTCTACTCCGGCGGCCTCGGTGCCCTGGCCGGCGACCTACTCAAGGAGGCTTCCGACCAGGCCCTACCGCTCGTGGCTGTCGGCCTCATGTATCGCCAGGGGTACTTCCGCCAGCGCGTGGACGCCTCGGGTTGGCAGCACGAGTACTGGACCGCCACCGACCCCGAGCGGCTGCCCGCGGCACTGGTTACGAGGCCGGAAGGTCAGCCGCTGACGATCCGCGTCCCGATCTTCTCCGGTGAGGTGACCGCGCGGATCTGGAGAGTCGACGTCGGCCGCGTGCCGCTGTTCCTGCTCGACACCGACTTCCCTGACAACGAGCCGCTGGCGCGGTGGATCACGGCGCGGCTCTACGAGGGCGACCCGCAGACGCGCCTGGGCCAGTACGTGCTGCTCGGAGTGGGCGGGGTGCGAGCGTTGCACGCACTGGGGATCGAGCCGGGACTGATCCACCTCAACGAGGGCCACGCGGCGCTGGCGCCGCTGGAGCTGGCTGGCGAGATCATGCCCGGCGCGCCGCTGCAGGTGGCGCTCGCCGCCGCCCGCGCGCGCACGGTGTTCACCACCCACACTCCGGTCGCCGCGGGCAACGATTCCTATCCGGTGGAGGAGGCCGAGGAGGCGCTCGAGCCGGTGGCCAAGGAGCTCGGTTGCCCGCCTGCCGATCTGCTCAGGCTCGGGAGGGTCCATCCCGACGACCAGACGGCACCGTTCGGGGTGACCGAGACGGCCCTGCGTATGGCCTGCGCGGCCAACGGGGTCAGCCGCCGGCACGGAGAGGTCTCGCGCGAGATGTGGAGCGAGATCTGGCCCGGACGAGCACCCGCGGGGATTCCGATCGGCCACGTGACCAACGGCGTGCACGTGCCCACCTGGATCGGGCCGGCGATGCGTGAACTCTTTGACCGCCATCTCGGCGAAGGCTGGCTGCAGCGCACCGACGAGCCCGAGACGTGGGCGCCGGTGGCCGGGATTCCTGAGGCGGATCTGTGGGCGGCGCGCGAGCGCCAGCGTGCCGACCTCGTCGAGTTCGTGCGGCGGCGCAGCGTGGCAGACCGCCTCGGCCGCAGCGACACCCGCGAGTACGTCAAGGCCGCCGCGGACACGTTCGACGAGCACGTGCTCACGATCGGCTTCGCCCGCCGTGTGGCCACCTACAAGCGACTGGACCTGCTCACCCGTGATCCCGAGTGGACGTTGTCGCTGCTCGGCGGTGAGCGTCCCGTGCAGGTTCTGCTGGCCGGAAAGGCCCACCCCAAGGACGAGGAGGCGAAGCGCGTGCTGCAGAGAATGTTCGGGCTCAAGTTCGCCCGGGTCGTCGCTGAGCGGGTGGTCTTCCTCGACGACTACGACCTCAGCTCGGCCGCCCGGCTCGTCCGCGGCTGCGATGTGTGGCTGAACTTGCCGCGGCCGCCGCTGGAGGCGAGCGGGACGAGCGGCATGAAGTCGGCGGTCAACGGCGGCCTGCAGTTGAGCGTGCTCGACGGCTGGTGGGCGGAGGCCTACGACGGCGATAACGGCTGGGCCCTGGCCGGCACCGTCGACCCCGATGCGAGCGCACAGGATGAGCGTGACAACGCGACCTTCCATCACCTGCTCTCAGACGAGGTGGTGCCTGCGTTCTACGACCTTGATGAGCGCGGGGTGCCCTCTCTCTGGCTGTCGCGCATGAAGGCGTCGCTGCAGACGCTGGCGCCGGCGTTCAGCGCCAGCCGGATGCTCGCTGATTACGTGCAAGGGCCGTACAGCACCGCGCTCCACACCCGGGTCTGAGCGGCAGAGGCCTGCTCGAGCGTGAACTCGAGCTTCTGGACCGGCGCCAGCCGGAGCGCCCGATGCAGCTCGGGCTCGGTCTCGTGGCGCCGCTCGAGCCGGCTGCCCTCGCAGCGGACCGTCACCTGCTCGGGGCCGAAGGGCCAGGGATCCAACGCGAAGCGCCGCTCGTCGATCGCCCGCAGACTGAGCTCCAGCTCCGGCTCGCCGGCGTTCGCGGGCACCTCGGAGAAGGTGGACGGATCCCAGCGCAGGCACAGCGCCAGCGACATCGCGTCCCAGGTCCACAGCAACCGCTGGTTCCGGCGGAGCCGATCGCGATCGGCGCCGAGCCGGTCGGCGAGCTCGCTCTGGAGCACGTTCTGAGAGTCCAGGTATCCCAGGACGAGCGAGCGATCCTCAGAGGTCATTGAGGCCATGTCGCGCCGCTCGTACAGGGCGGTGCCGTGCATCGAGACCAGCAGCGAGGCGTAGCGGCTCTGGGACATCAGGCGGCCCGGAGCAGCAGTCCACAGGCCGACATGAACCACAAGTGGCATCTCCAGGAACGACTGGGCCAGCCCGGTGTCGGGGTTGAGCGCGGGCCGCAGGTCCCATTCGGCCATGCCGATGTCGTGCTGCTCGGCGGCCAGCCAGACCTCCTCGCGGGGCTCGGGCGCCGCCGTGCGCTCGTTTCCCCACGCGCGGGCAAGCTGCCCTGAGATCCACGCGTGCGAAGCCTGACCGATGGCGAGAACCGCATCGCCGTCCGTGCGCAGCAGCACCGGGCGTCAGCTCGCAGGCTGCGGCGCGAGCCGGCTCGGGGATCGGGCGGCGACGGCGTTCACGTGCTCGCGGCCGATGATACGCCGGGCCGGATACAAGCCTGATGGAGCTCATCCATGACCTGGGCATGGCCGATCTGCCCGCCGCCCTATCCCGACACCATCAAGACCGAAGCGTGCACCTCGCCCTCGGAATCCAGGATCCACCGCCGGCCGCCGTCACCCAGAATGAGCTTCTCACCGGGCTGGGACGGCGTTCGGTATTCCATCTCGGCATCCAGGCGCTCAGGTTCGGGGGCGCCGAGCAGCTCCTCCTCGATCGGCTCCCAGTAGGCCGCGTTGTTGACATGTCCGGCGATGTCGCATTCCGTGGCTCGGAATCCCCACGTGCCCATGCGCTGGGCCGAATCGGCCGCCGATCCGGGCGGCGGATGACGCAGCCGCGCCCGGATCCTCCGCTCCGAGGCGGCCTCGGCGTAGACCGCGACCTCGGCGTCGCTGAACGGAGCCGGCCGCCGGCTGACGGGCTCGAGGTGCACCCACAGCGAAACCGCCTCAACGTCGGCGTCACGCGACTCGAAACGGGTGATCGTCGTGCGTCGCTCAGCCCACATCGCACCGATCCCGCTGCAGAAGGTCTGCACCGTGAACCGCTCGCCGAAGCGTGGAAATCGCGCCACTTGCATGCGCGTGCGCCGCACGACCCAGACGGCGACGGCGGCGAGGCCCGCGTCGTCGACGTCCTCGTAGGCGACGTCCTGCAGCCACCGCGCGAGGGCATCGAGCCTCATCCGACCGGTCGGGGAGCAGTCCGCGAGCGCGACGCGACGGGCCTGCGCGAACACGCGGCCGCGCCCCGTCCGATCGACAAGCTCGTTGAACTCTCTTTCGTCCACCGGCCGCAGCCTACGTCCTATGCTCACACGAGATGCCGATGGCCGAGGGTCCTCATCTCAGCCTGCTGCTCGAGGCGATCACGATCGAAGGCCGCGGACATCGCGCGCTGCTGATCCCTCGCGACGCCCAGTCGGCGCCCGCGAGCTACGCGAGGGCGATCGTGGCCCTGGTCCAGGGTCACGACGCCGATGCTCGCTCAGCCGCGGCCGGGATGCGCAGCGGATCGCCCGCGTTCGGCCGCCCCGCCGATGCGATCACGGCCCTGGCCGACCGGGACGCCGACGCCTACGCGGACGCCGTCGCGGCCATCGTGGCCGATTTCGAAGGGCGCGAGCAGCACCTCACGGGCGTCCCGATCGCCGATACGGTGCTGATGCTGGAGCGCTTCGCGAACGCGCGCGGGATGGCGTCCCGGCCGGTGTCGGCGCTGCTCCCGGTCGGCTGAGGCATCCTCAGCGCGGACCTCCGTGGCGGTTGCAGACGCCGGCGAGGCCGCCCGAGTGGCTCCACTCGCCGTCCGCACACCGAACAACGGCGCCTTTCCCGTTGGGGAAGTTGGCGATGCAGGCATGGGTTGAGCAGAACGCCGCGTCGCCGGAGTGGGTGGTCGAACCTGGGCCCTCGCCGCCCGTTGGTGAGCCGGCACCCGCCGGGGCAGGCGCGGGCATTGGCGGCGGCGCCGGGCCCGCGCCCGGGACAACGACGCCGGCACGACGCCAATCGCGGGCGATCGCGAGCTGAGCGACGCGCACCGGGATCCGTCCCGAGCAGACGGCGTCGTGCAACGCGTTCTCGACCTTGTCCTTCTCGTGATAGCCCGGGGTGATCTCCGGCCACAGGTTCGCGATCGCGTTGCTGCCACCCAGCTCGAGCGGCACAAGATGGTCGACCTCGTAGGAGCCGGGAGCGCTCGGCTCGGTCGCGTAGTCGGCGTACACGGTCTCCTTGAGCGACTCGGGCACGTTGCGGGCGTTGCGTGCGTACCCGGGGGTGCAGATCTGGCCCACGGTCGCAGCCGCGAACACGGCACCCGGAGTGCAGGCCGGATCCGGGAGCTGGCTGTGGACCTGGCAGCCCGAGGTTTTGGTGCGACGGGCCAGTCCAGCCGCGGGTGCGGGGTGCGGCGAGCGGGTCGGACGACGTGCGGGGCGCTTCGCCGGCCGCGTAGCCCGCGCCGTCGTGGCCGGCGAGCTCGTCGCCGCACCGGAGCCAGCGGGCGCGGAGCTCGTCGAGTCGCCGGCGCCGCCACAACCGGCAAGTGAGAGCACCATCACCACACACGCGACCTGACCCGGTGCTCGCACGCTCCAGCAGTACCACATCTTTCTCCATCGGCGCGAGTTGCCCGATCTGGGGCACTACCCGCAGATCGAGCAGCCGAAGGCGATCGCCGAGGCGATCACCACACTCATCGGGAGTCCGGGCGTTCAGTGACCCTGGCAGAACGCCTTGTCGGACAGCCGGTCCAGGCTCAGGTCGTGCAGATGCTGGGCCGATCCCACCACGTCGAGCGCGTCGAAGGTCACCTCGCCGCCCGATCCTCCATCCCGAGCTGAAACGCGCCACTGCTGGTATAGCCACGCTCGCTGGACATTTCGGACGTGGAACGCCGGCGGTGGGGATCCCGGCGCCGTGGCTCCCTAATGGGTCAGTCCACCAGCCGTCGCACGAGCTGCCGCCACGATTCCTCGAGCTGCTCCAGCGAGCGGCCGCTGCGCAGCTGGTGGAGCACCAGCCCGGGCGAGATCGCAGCCAGCATCACCTCCCCCAGGTATTCCGCGTCATCGAGCTCGAACTCGCCGAGCAGAGCCACCACGTGTGCCCGGTGGGCGCCGTAGACCGACGAGCGGTAACGCAACTCGCTGTCGACCGGCTGGGCCGCGAGCAGCAGCTCGCCGCGTTCGTCGGTCAGGCTCAGCAGCGCATGGCCGAAGGCAATGAGGCGCTCGGCGGGTGGAACGCCGGGCCCCAGCGGAGCGGGCCCGCGGATGAACCCCTCCTGCAGCCGCCGCTCGGTTTCGTCCAGGAGCGCGTGAAACAGGCCCGCCCGGTCGCCGAAGCGACGGAACAGCGTACCCTTGCCCACCCCCGCCTCGCAGGCCAGGCCGTCCATCGTGATCGCGTCGGGCCCGCACTCGCGCAGCATCCGCTCTGCCGCGCAGAGGATCGCCGAGCGGTTGCGTGCGGCGTCGGAGCGCTCGGCGCGCTGGCTCTCGATGAGCGGCAGTTCGGTCGGACCGTCCACGAGCGCATCGTATGGGTGAGTGCTCAGAAATGGAATTAATCGGACCACAGTCCGCTTCATGCCACCGTCTACGGCTCGTACCGGACCACGGTCCGGATCTCCCACTACCACCCGATGGAGGGCCCAGACATGTCCACCAGCACCGCCGTGCACAGCGCCACCGACCTTCCAGTCGGCATCTGGCGGCTCGACCCGACTCACTCGAGCGGTGAGCGCGTGGCGGGCGGCGATCGAGGGCGGCGATGCGATCCTGTTCGCCACCCCGGAATACAACTCCTCGATTCCCGGTCAGCTCAAGAACGCCGTCGACTGGGCCTCGCGCCCGTTCGCGGACACCGTCCTGCGCAACAAGCCGACGGCCGTGATCGGAGCCAGCACCGGCATGTTCGGGGCCGTGTGGGCCCAGTCCGAGCTGCGCAAGGTGCTCGGCGCGGCCGGCGCCCGGGTCGTCGACCCGGAGCTGCCCGTGGCGAGCGCCGATGAGGCATTCGACAAGAGCGGGGCGCTCGCCGAGCCTGGCCTGTCACTGGAGCTGGGGAATATCCTGATCGAGCTCGTCGAGCTGGCCGAACGCCGCCGGATCGCCGTCTGAATTCGGCGCCGGATCGGGGCCTGAACCCGGCGCCGGTTCGCCGGCGCGCCTCGCGTTCGCGGCGATCACGTCGAACAGCATCGGCCACAGCTGCCGCGGCAGGTCGTGGCCCATGCCGCTGAGAAGCAGTAGATGAGCGCCTGGGATCGCCGCGGCTGTCGCGCGGCCGCCGGAGGGTCGCACGAGCCGGTCGGCCATGCCGTGGATCACCAACGTCGGGGCGGAGATCCGAGCCAGCGCGTGCTTGCGATCGCCTGAGGTGACGATGGCGCCAAGCTGCCGCGCCGTGCCGGCCGGCGAGTTCCCGCGATCGAAGCTCAGCTCGAGCATCGCGCGCAGACGTTCCGGGTCGGCCTCATATCCGGGCGAGCGGATCATGGTGAACACCTTCATCGCCCGCTCGAGGTATCCCTTCCGGTCGGTCGGAGACGGACGCAGGAAGATCGGCAGCACCCGCGGGCTCGGCTGGCCGCTGAGGCGGCTGCCGGTGCTGCCCATGATCGAGACCAGTGAGAGCACCCGGGCCGTGCGCTCGGCGGCGAGCACCTGCCCGATCATCGCGCCCATCGAGGCGCCGACCACGTGGGCCCGGTCGACCTCGAGCTGGTCGAGCAGGCCGGCCGCGTCGCGAGCCATGTCGGAGAGCGTGTACGCCGGATGCTCGAGGCGCCGGCGCGTCAGCTCGGTCAGGGTGGGAGGCGGGATCTGGTCGAAGCGGGTCGAGTGGCCGGTGTCGCGATTGTCGAAGCGGATGACGTAAAACCCGCGCTCTGCGAGCCCGGTGCAGAAGTCGTCGTCCCAGGCGATCATCTGCATGCCGAGTCCCATGATCAGCAACAGCGCGGGATCCTCGGCGCGACCGAACGTCTCGTAGCAGAGGGTGACCTCGTCCACGGCGCAGAAGCTCTCCTCCGGGGGTCGCATCGAGAGCCAGCTCAGACCGCGACGGGCTGGGGATCCGCGGCCCGGCCGGCGGGAGGGGACGACACGGCCCGCGGCGAGGTGACGATCAGCGTCCCGTGGCGCGGCGAGAGGGTCACGTTGCGCCGCGTGGGACGCTCCGCGACCGGGCTGGCCGGCCGCAGGACGCGGCCCCGCAGCATCGCCGTCAGCACCACGCGCATCTCCATCTCCGCAAACGCAGCCCCGAGACAGCGGCGCACCCCACCGCCGAACGGGATCCAGCCGTAGGTCGTCGGCGGCTGCTCGAGGAAGCGCTCGGGACGGAAGGCGAGCGGCTCGGGATAGAGGTCCGGCCTCGTGTGGGTCAACCAGATCGCCGGTGTCACGTCGGTGCCGGCGGGGAGCGTGAGTCCGTCCGCCCGGAGCTCGGTGGCGAGCCGGCGGCCCGCCAGCGGCACGACTGGACGCAACCGGAGCGACTCCTGGATGACCGCGCGCAGGTAGGCGTCGCCGGCGCCGGAGTCGATCTCGTCCGTGAGCCGCGCCAGCGTGGCCGGGTTTCGCAGCAGCAGGTCGACCGTCCACGCCAGCGCGGTCGCGGTCGTCTCGTGGCCGGCCAGCAGCAGGGTGATCAGCTGATCGCGCACCTCGCGGTCATCCATCGCGCCGCCGTCGTCGAACCGGGCGAGCGTGAGCAGGGAGAGGATGTCCTCCCGCTCTCTGGCTGACGGGTCGCGGCGCCGTTCGGCGATCTCGGCCAGCAGCGCCTCGTCGATCTCGCGTGTCAGCTCACGCAGATCGGCCAGCGGACCGGGGCGGTTGACCCTCCGCGCCAGCAGGATGCGGAACTGGAGGCCGGCGGATGAGGTCTCCCCCAGCAGCCTCGGGAGGAGCCGGCGCAGCCGCTCGCGCCGCGCCGGGTCAGTCACTCCGAACACGGCGCGCAGGATCACCTCGAGCGTGACGCCCTGCATCCGCGGGTGCAGGGCGAAGGGCTGCTCGACCGGCCAGCTCTCGATATCGCGCTCGGCGATCTCGGTCACCGACGCCTCGTAGGCGCGCATCCGCTCGCCGTGAAACGGCGGCAGCATCAGCCGTCGCCTCTGCAGGTGCTCAGCACCCTCGAGCAGCAGGATCGAGCGCGGGCCCATCACCGGGCGCAGTGCGAACGTGCGTCCGGGCGGCAGGCCGTGCTCGCGAGCGGTGTACAGGGCCCTGATCGCCTCGGGGTCGGAGACCATGACCAGCGGTGTCTGGAAGCCGAGGAACTGCACGCCGAACGTATCGCCGAAGCGGCGCCGGCAGGATTCGAGGAACGAGATCGGCCGTGTCAGCCACCACAGCGTCTGCACGGCTGGCGACTGGGTGGGTCCGGAGATGGCTTCACGCATCGGCTTCCCGGAACACTAGCTGGCCGATCTCGAGGGCTTCCACCGGCTTCCGGCCCGGTCGGGTCAGCTCAACCTCGATCAGTCCCCGACCCTACCTCAGATGCCTCGAGCGCCGACGCGACATCGGCGCCAGCGGCGCCAGCCTAGCCTCCGTCAGGAGCCGCTCGAGCTCAGAACATCGGCGTTTCGCGGTAGTCGCCCCAGACCTGCTGCAGCGACGCGACGATCTCGCCCTCGGAGGCGTGCAGACGGGCGGCGTCGATCAGCAGCGGCATCAGGTTGGTTCCGTCCCGAGCCGCGGTCCTGAGCGCGGCAAGCGCGGAGTCGAGCGCCGCCCCGTCGCGACCCGACTTGGCGGCGCGGACCCGCTCCAGCTGCTTGCCCTCGAGCGTGGGATCGATCTTCAGAATCGACGTCTGGGCGTCGCCCTCGGTGTAGGCGTTGACGCCCACGACCACGCGCCGTCCGGAGTCGATCTCCCGCTGCAGCTCGAACGCCGCGTCGGCGATCTCCCGCTGCGGGAAGCCGCGCTTGACCGCCTCGACCATTCCACCGAGCTCATCGATCTTGCGGAAGTAGTCGTACGCGAGCTCCTCGATGCGATCGGTCAGCGACTCGACGAAGTACGAGCCGCCGAGCGGATCGATCGTGTTCGTCACGCCCGTCTCCTCGGCGATGATCTGTTGCGTGCGCAGCGCGATCCGCACTGCCTCCTCGGTCGGCAGCGCCAGCGCCTCGTCGTAGGAGTTCGTGTGCAGCGACTGGGTTCCGCCCAGGACGCCGGCCAGGGCCTCGATCGCCGTGCGGATGATGTTGTTCAGCGGCTGCTGAGCGGTCAGCGACACGCCGGCGGTCTGGGTGTGGAAGCGCATCAGCCACGACT
>JADGPN010000460.1 GCA_017882465.1 Solirubrobacteraceae bacterium | reverse complement strand
GTGGGGCAGATCGTCCCGTTCAACTTCCCGATTCTGATGGCGGCGTGGAAGATCGCGCCGGCGCTCGCGGCCGGGAACTGCACTGTGCTGAAGCCGGCGAGCCCCACGCCGTGGTCGATCCTGAAGTTCGCCGAGGTGATCCAGGAAGTGCTCCCGCCGGGTGTGTTGAACGTCGTCAACGGGCCGGGCGCGGAGATCGGCAAGGCGCTCGCGTCGAACAAGCGGATCGCGAAGGTCGCGTTCACCGGTGAGACGGTGACGGGCCGGCTGATCATGTCCTATGCCGCGCAGAACCTGATCCCATCGACGACGGAGCTTGGCGGCAAGTCGCCGAACATCTTCTTCGAGGATGTGATGGCAGCCGACGATGCGTTCTTGGACAAGGCGATCGAGGGGCTCGTGCTGTACGCGTTCAACAAGGGCGAGGTCTGCACCTGTCCGTCGCGGGCGCTGATCCACGAGTCGATCTATGACGAGTTCATGGCGCGTTGCCTGGAGCGGATCGCCGCGATCAAGCAGGGCGATCCGCTCGATCGCGAGACGATGATCGGCCCGCAGGTCTCCACCGCGCAGCTGGAGAAGATCGAGAGCTACGTCAAGATCGGTCGCGACGAGGGCGCCGAGGTGCTGATCGGCGGCCACCGCCGCGGACTGAACGGTCCTCTGGCCGGCGGTTACTTCTTCGAGCCGACGGTGCTGAAGGGGCACAACAAGATGCGCGTCTTCCAGGAGGAGATCTTCGGGCCGGTGCTCGCGGTGACGACATTCCGCGACGAAGCGGAGGCTCTGGAGATCGCCAACGACACGCCTTACGGGCTCGGCGCCGGCGTCTGGACCCGTGACAGCAGCCGGGCGTTCCGGATGGGCCGCGCGATCAAGGCCGGACGCGTGTGGACCAACTGCTTCCACCATTACCCCGCGCACGCCGCATTCGGCGGCTACAAGAACTCCGGCGTCGGCCGCGAGAACCACCGCATGATGCTCGATCACTACTCGCAGACCAAGTGCCTGCTCGTCAGCTACGACCCGAACCCGATGGGGTTCTTCTGATCATGGACTCGCCCTCTCACGCAGCTAAAGAGACGGCGGCGGCAGTAGCAGCAACCCCGGCGGCCCTCGAGGTGATTCATCGCCTCGAGGCCGCCCACGGGCCGCTCATGTTTTTCCAATCCGGGGGGTGCTGCGATGGCACCTCCCCGCTCTGCCTGAAGGACGGCGAGCTGCCGGCCGGGCCCCACGACGTGCGTTTGGGGGACATTGGAGGAGCGCCGTTCTATATCGACTCAGACCAGTACGAGCGCTGGGGCACGCCCCGGTTCCTGATCGACGTCGCGTCCGGCGCCGCCGATGGCTTCTCGCTCGAGGGCCTGGAGGGTGTGCATTTCATCTCCCGCACACCATGACGATGGGCGGCGCGTACGGCCCGTCGATGATCGGCGGCTACGGATCGGGATCAGACCGCCGGCATGAGCATCGCGATCGTGCTCGGCTCGCTCGTCCTACTACTCGCACTGATCGTCTTTGTGGCCGGCGCGCCGAACCCCGGGCCGTCCAACCCGACCTAGAACAACCTGACGGTCGCCCCACCACCCAGTAGGACCAACAAAAACCATGCCCACGACATCCCCTCCCCCAGCCCCAGACCTCAGATCAGGCCCCACCCACTACCTACCGCGCCGGCGGACCTGCCGACCGTCTGAATAGGAGGCCAACAATGAGCGCGGCAAACACCATCTTCCACACAGCGACGGTCGAACATCACCTGCCGGGTCCACCCGCCGAGATGTCGGCCGTGGTCTACAACCTGCAGTACACCGAGCCGCTGGTAACGGACCTCGTCGAGAGAAATCCCCCTGCCAGCGAAGACACCCACGTCGTGGGCCTCCCCGACCACGATCTCGTGCGCGTCAACCTCTACGGCCAGCATCCTGAGGACCCGAAGCGGCGCCTGTGCGTGATCGGGATCGGCGACGATGAGGAACATGCCAAGAAGGCGGCGAACGGCGCCTGGTTCGACTACCACGCCTCGGTGCTCTTCACGGGCAAGCTCGGAGAGGGCGGGGCCTTCAAACGCTCCATCCGATACCGGGTTCCCGGGGTTCCCGCCCAACGCGCCACGACGGTCCGAGTCGCCTACGACGTACAGCATATGCGGCCGCGTGTCGAGACCGCCGTCGCGCGCAACATGCCGACCCACGATGAGTGTCACGTGGTGCAGGCGGGAGAGCTCACGCTGATGCGTGTCGACCTCTTCGGCCGGGATCCTCTGGACAGCAATAGGCGTGTGTGCGTGGCTGGGATCGCGGATCGGCATTATCGAGCCATGGCCGCCGCGGAGCAGGCGTGGGCCGACTACCACACCTTCCTGCGGTTCGCCGCGGCCGCCCTCGCGTAGGGGGTGGAGTTCGGGCTGAATGACTGGCGTGCATGTCATCGAGCGGGATGATTTCGACGCGTTGCTGGGGGCGCTTGCTCGTCGGAGTTACACGATCGTCGGTCCCACGGTCCGCGATCGGGCGATCGTCTACGACGAGATCAGCTCCGCTGGGGATCTCCCGATCGGCTGGACCGACGAGCAGGACGGCGGCCATTACCGCCTGCGGCGACGAGACGACGAGGCGCTGTTCGGCTACGCCGTCGGTCCCCACTCCTGGAAGCAGTACCAGCTGCCGGCGAACGTAAAGCTCTGGCGGGCGCGGGTCGACCAGGACGGTGGGCTGAGCGAGGTAACCGAGCCACCACGTGAATCCCCCCGCCTTGCGTTCCTCGGGGCGCGGTCGTGTGAGCTGCACGCGATCGGAATGCTCGACAGAGTGCTGCTCGGCGGCGTGCATCCCGACCCCGCCGACAGCGCGCGGACCGAGGACGTGTTCATCATCGCCGTGCAGTGCGGACAGGCAGGCGGGACGTGCTTCTGCGTCTCGATGAACACCGGACCGGTAGCCGAGCGCGGCTTTGATCTGGCGCTCACCGAGATCCTCGACGGGGCGATGCACCACTTCGTCGTTGAGGTCGGGTCCGAGCGCGGAGCCGACGTGATCCAGGAGGTGCCGCATCGCGCGGCCGTGGACGTTGATCGTAATGCGGCGCAGGTGGTGCATGCACGGACCGCCTCGCAGATGGGTCGCGAGCTCGACACGACGGATATCAAGGGGCTGCTGTACCGCAACTTCGAGCACCCGCGTTGGGACGAGGTCGCCGAGCGCTGCCTGACCTGCGGCAACTGCACGATGGTCTGCCCGACGTGCTTCTGCACGACGGTGGAGGACGTCACCGATCTCGAGGGCGAGCACGTCGAACGTCACCAGCGCTGGGATTCCTGCTTCACGATCGACTACTCGCACATTCACGGCGGCGCGGTCCGCCACTCACCACGGTCCCGCTACCGCCAGTGGATGACCCACAAGCTGGCCAGCTGGTGGGACCAATTCGGTACGTCGGGGTGCGTGGGGTGCGGGCGATGCATCACCTGGTGCCCGGTGGGAATCGACCTCACCGAGGAGGCGCGCGCGATTCGAGACAGCGAGGAGAGACCCGATGCGAATGATTGACGAGTTGATCGCTGCCACGCCGACGTTCGCGGGACTGGAGCCCGCACACCTCGAGCTGATCGCCGGCTGTGCCCGCAACGAGCACGTCGCCGCCGGAGCCCTGTTGATGCGCGAAGGTGAAGCAGCCGATCGCTTCTTCCTGATCCGTCATGGCCTGGTCGCGCTTGAGGTGGACGCTCCCGGCCGCGGGGCGATGC
>JADGPN010000015.1 GCA_017882465.1 Solirubrobacteraceae bacterium | reverse complement strand
GAGCCTTCGCGTCACGTCGACCTCGAGTGTCACCGCGGCCCGGACCGCCTCGTTCCGCGACTGATCGGCCAGCTTCTGCTGCAGGCTGGTCACGTTTCCGACCAGCTTGTCGTAGCTGTCGAGATAGAGCGTGCCGGCGCGCCTGCCGGCCTTGACCAGACGGCCGTTCAGCTGGCGCACCTGCTCAGCGGCCAGATGGAGGTCCTTGTTGGTGGTCCTGCGGGCAGTCGCCATTCCAGCTCCCTCGTGAGACTTCAGGTGCTAACAGATTAGCCGTTTGTTGGCTAATTGGCAAACAATTGCTTGCAGGTGCATCAGAATTCCGGGGGATGGATGTGCGCCCAGGGGCCGGATGTGCGCCCGCCGACCCCGTCATAATCACCCCGGTGTCCGAGTTCGCATCCGCGCTGCACAAGCAGGAGGTCGATCCCGATCCGGTGCGCCAGTTTGCCGCCTGGTTTGGGGACGCAACGGCGGCCAGGGTACCGGCGCCCGAGGCGATGGCCGTGGCCACGGCGTCGATCGACGCGCAACCGTCGGTGCGGATGGTGCTGATGAAGCACTTCGACGAGCGGGGATTCGTCTTCTATACGAACTACGAGAGCCGCAAGGCTCGGGAGCTCGAGGCGAACCCGCGCGCGGCGCTCCTGTTCTACTGGGAGCTGCTGGGGCGCCAGGTCAGAATCAAGGGGGCGGCCGAGCGCACCACCCTCGAGGAGACCGCCGAGTACGTGCGCACCCGCCCGCGCGAGAGTCAGCTCAGCGCCCTGGCCTCCCCCCAGAGCCAGGTCATTGGGAGTCGGGAGGTGCTCGAGCGGCGGATGGTCGAGATCGCGGCGCGGTACGAAGGCTCCGAGCTTCCGCTGCCGGAGGCCTGGGGCGGTTTCCGGGTGCGGCCTGACAGCTTCGAGTTCTGGCAGCGGCGCCCGGGGCGCTTTCACGACCGCCTGCGCTACCGGCGCGATGACGACGCTCGCTGGGTCGTGCAGCGCCTCGCGCCGTGAGCGACCCGATCGCTCACGAGCCGGCTCCCTGGTAGGTGACCTCGGTGCGTGCTCGTTCCCGTC
This sequence comes from Solirubrobacteraceae bacterium, assembly GCA_017882465.1. Lineage (GTDB taxonomy): Bacteria > Actinomycetota > Thermoleophilia > Solirubrobacterales > Solirubrobacteraceae > Palsa-465. The sequence continues at coordinate 32,397 of JADGPN010000015.1, read as the reverse complement.
GCGCCGCCCGGCCGATCATGCCCGGCGTCAGGGCGGCCAGGGCCACCAGCAGGACGCCGGCAAAACCGAGCAGGTTTCACCGCGAGCTCGCGTACTAGGACGCGACTCGGCAGTGGCGTAGGGTGTGGAAGTGCTCTCGAACACCGCTTTGCTGCGGGCCTCGATCGCCGAGGCGATCCCCGACCGCCCGTTTCAGGTCTCGTTCTGGGACGGGACCACGGTGCCTTCGAGCACCGGAACCGGACCTACCTTCCTGGTCCGCTCGCCACGGGCAATCGCCCACGTGCTGCGAGCGCCGGGTGAGCTCGGACTCGGCCGCGCGTATGTGACCGGCCTGCTCGACGTCGACGACCTCGACGCGGTGATGCAACTGGTGGACGAATGGCCAGAACCCGAGATCGGCCTCGGCATGCGCCTGCGACTGATCGCCGCCGGGGTGCGCGCGGCCGGTCTGGTTCGGCCGCCGCGACGGCCCAGCACCGAGCTGATCCTGCGCGGTCGGCCGCACACGCCGGGGCGGGATGCCCGCGCCGTGCGCCATCACTACGACGTGGCGAACGAGTTCTTCGCGCTGTTCCTCGACCGCTCCATGACCTACTCGTGCGCGTTCTTCTCGACCGGCGCCGAGACGCTCGACGAGGCTCAGGAGGCGAAGCTCGATCTCGTCTGCGCGAAGCTGGCGCTGACGCCTGGTGATCGCGTCCTCGACGTCGGCTGCGGCTGGGGCTCGTTCGCGATTCACGCGGCCACCCGGCACGGGGTGAACGTGCTCGGGATCACCCTGTCGGAGCCGCAGGCCAGGCTGGCCCGCGAGCGCGCCGAGGCGGCCGGGGTGGGGGAACGAGTCGAGTTTCGCGTCATGGACTACCGCGAGCTCCCCGACCAGCAGTTCGACGCAATCGCCTCGATCGGGATGGTCGAGCACGTCGGCGAGAACCAGATCGACGCCTATGCGCGGACCCTGGCTCGGCTGCTCACCCCCGGTGGGCGGCTGCTCAACCATGGGATCGCCTACCTCTCCCACACCGACACCGAGGCCGGCGACTTCTCCGAGCGGTACGTATGGCCGGACGCCGCGCCGCTTCAGCCCTCCGTGGTGCTGGGGGCGCTCGAGCGAGCCGGCTTCGTCACCCGGCACGTGGAGGATTTCCAGCTCGACTACGCCCGCACGCTGACCCATTGGGCCCAGCGTCTGGATGCGCACCTCGACGAGGCGCGAGCTCTGGTCGGCCCACAGCGGCTGCGCGTGTGGCGCCTCTACCTCAGAGCGGCCCGGATCGGATTCGAGACCGGCTTCACGTCGGTCTACCAGGTGCGGGCGGAGCGCAATGGCTAGACACGAATCAGCCCACCCATCGATCGAATGAACGCATCTCTCGGCGCGAACCACACCGCGGGCACCAGTCCGGACTGGAGTGGTTCGCGATCATCGACCTGACGGAGCGCTAGACGGCGGTCAGCTTCTGCTGCGCCTCGTTGAGCGCGCGGAGCTCTTGCTCGAGCTGGTCCACCAGCGCATGCAGGGCGTAGGGGTCGGCCTCGATCCGATCCTCGGCCTCCCGCGCCTCCAGCGCCAGGCTCTCGGCCTGTGCGGAAAGCTGATGGGCGGTGCTCTCCATCCCCTCTCGGGCCTGTCGGAGAGCGATCTGGAGGGCCTCTCGGTCGCTCGGCGTGGTCATCGCTCTCTCTCCATTTCGTTGCTTTGCACCAGCCCCAGCGCCGGCGCACGATCAACGCCGACCCTACCACCCACAGTAGGGCCCGATGAGCGCCCGGAGTCGCGCATTTGTCGCTCGCCATCGCCGACGCAATACTGGCGCCATGGCCTTCGTTCCGCCGGCTCGCCACCTGCTGCGCGCAAGAGACCTGGTGGACGCGCGCTATGCGGATCCGCTGAACGTGGATGACCTGGCCCGCGCCGCCGGGCTCTCGCGCGCCCATTTCAGCCGCGAGTTCCGCCGCGCATTCGGCGAGCCTCCCCATGTCTATCTGCTCACTCGGCGTCTGGAGCGCGCCGCCGCGCTGCTGCGCACCACCGACCGCTCGGTCACCGACGTCTGCCTGTCTGTCGGGCTGCAGAGCCTGGGCTCGTTCACGACCAGCTTTACAAACACCTATGGCATGTCGCCCACGGCCTACCGTGACCGCTTTCCGCCCGCTACCAGCCATGCCCTGGTCCCCGCCTGCGTCGTACGCGCGTACGGCCGCCCCAACGCAGCACGTTTCGAGAAGCCAGAGATCGGAAGCGGGACTAGTGTGGCCGCCGAGAAGTCCAGTCCACCGAGGAGGCAACGATGATCAGGATGGCCAGCACCCAGCTGTGGGTGCACGACCAGGACGAGGCGCTGGCGTTCTACACCCAGAAGCTAGGGATGGAGGTGCGCGCCGACGTGACCCTGGCCGAGATGGGCGACTTCCGCTGGCTCACCGTGGGGCCCGCCGGCCAGCCGGACATCGCCATCGTGCTGATGCCGATCCCGGGGCCGCCGGTGATGGATGCCGACACCGCCGAGCAGGTGCGGGGCCTGATGGCGAAGGGCTTCGCCGGCACGGTCTTTCTCACCACCGAGGACTGCCGGGCCGCGTACGAGGAGCTCCGGGCGCGGGGCGTCGAGTTCGTCGAGCCGCCCGAGGAGCGCCCGTACGGCATCGACTCCGGCTTCCGCGACCCGTCGGGAAACCACCTGCGCCTGACCCAGGTCAGGGAGCTGGCGAGCCTCCAGTAGCCGCTGTGCCTCTCGCGAGCTGCGCGTAGCGCTCGCGCAGCTCGCGCTTGAGGATCTTGCCGCTGGGGTTCTTGGGCAGGCCGTCGATGATGACCACGTGCTTGGGAGCCTTGAAGGGTGCGAGCCTGGATCGGCAGTGGGCGATCACCTGATCAGGGCTGATGGCCGCCGATTCCTTGGCCACCACGGCAGCCGTCACGGCCTCGACCCACTTCGGGTCGGCGATCGCGAACACCGCCACCTCTGAGACCTCGGGCATGAGGTAGATGGCCTGCTCGACCTCGAGACTGGCGACGTTCTCGCCACCGGTCTTGATCATGTCCTTCTTGCGGTCGACCACGAACAGATAGCCGTCATCGTCGAGCAGGCCGAGATCGCCGGAGTGAAACCAGCCGTCCCGGAACGCGTCGGCCGTCTTCGCTTCGTCGTTCCAATAGCCCAGCGCCGCCTGCGGGCTGCGATGCACGATCTCACCGATCGTCCCCGCCGGGACCTCGCTGCCGAGGTCATCGACCAGCTTCGTCTCGACGTTGATCGCCGGGCGCCCGGCCGAGCCCGCTCGGCTGATCTGCTCCTCGGGCCGGAGGATCGTCGCCAGGGGAGCCATTTCCGTCTGCCCGTAGAAGTTCCACAACCGCACCTCGGGCAGCCGCTGCTGCAGCTCGCGCAGCACCTCGACCGGCATCGCCGAGGCACCGTAGTAGCCCTTGCGCAACGACGACAGATCGGTCGTGTCGATCGAGGGAGAGCGCAGCAGCGAGATCCACACCGTCGGCGGCGCGAACAGCTTCGTCACCCGCTCGGACTCGATCGCTCGCAGCAGCGCGGCCGGATCAGGACCGGGCAGCACGATGCTCGTCGCGCCCAGATACACGTCGGGACCGAGGAAGCAGTCCAGCGCGGCGCAGTGATAGAAGGGCAGCGAATGCAGGTCGACGTCGCCCGCTTCCATGCCACCGTCGACGATGCAGCTCACGTACTGCGCGATCAGCGACCGACTCGAAAGCACCACCCCCTTGGGGCGCGACTCGGTCCCGCTGGTGTACATCAGCCGCAGCGGGTCTTCATCCTCCACCAGCACCTCGGGCGGCTGCTCGTCACCGTCCTGCGCCCAGCCCGCGGCGTCCTCCCAGCCGCCCGCGGCGGGCTGGCCTCTGAGCGCGATCCAGCCGCGCACGCCGTCGACCGTCCCGGCCTGCGCGAGCGCCCGCTCGCCCACCGGGTGCAGCGCATCCTCAACGATCAGCCCCGACGCTCCCGAGTGCCCGAGGATGAACGCGACCTCCTCCGCGCCGAGCATGAAGTTGATCGGCACCAGGATCGCCGCGAGCCGGGCCAGGGCAAAGCTGATCACCGCGAACTGCCACGAATTGTGCGACAGCAGCGCGATCCGGTCCCCCTTCACGACGCCGCGCGCGGCCAGCGAAGCCGCCGTCCGATTCACCGCTCGGTCGAACTCTGCGTACGTCCATCGCACCTCCCCGGCCACCAGCGCGAGCTTGTCCGGATACCGCAAGGCCGACCGGCGCAGCAGATCACCCAAGCCGTGAGCCCGCGCGTGCCCCACGGCGGCGGCGATGCTGGACTCGTTCTCGATCGGGGTCACCGGACGTAGGTTAGGCCGCGAGTGCCAATAGCTCGTCCCTGGAGCGGCGCAGACCATCGGTCAGCAGCTCCAGGTCCCTGACCGCATCGCGATCCGAGCACAGGCCGAAGGACAGCCTGCCGGCGGCCGAGATGACGGCCACGCGAAGCGCATGGCGCTGAGCGATCTCAGCCAGTGAATAGAACTCACTCACCCGGGCTCCGCACACATAGACGTCGTCCGCGGGGCCGCGCACGTTGGACACGTTGAAGGTGAAGACTCGCGGGCTCATCGCCCAATGAGCGAGGACCGGATGGCGACCCAAGTGGTAGAGCGTCTCCGCGTCGTGGCCGAGTTTGCGCTCCCTGGTCTCTCGGCTGATCGCCAGCACCCGTTTGGCGGGGTCTGGCTCGGCGACCGGGAGATCGACGAAGAAGTACGAGTCCCGATTGGCCGCGACAGCCTCCTCCTCGCCGCTGCCGTGCAGGCTGACCGGCACCTTCACCCGGATGCCCGCCGTCGGCCCGGACCCGTGCTCGAGCCACGTCCGCAGACCACCGGCGACGATCGCCAGCACCACGTCGTTCAGCGTCACGGACTCGGCGATCGCCTTGCCGGCCAGCTTGCTCTCGGCCAACGGCGCCTGCGCGAAGGCCACGTCGCGCCGGCGTCCGATCGGCACGGCGAGCGGCGTCAGCTCCGCATCCCGGGCGAGCTCGCGCTTGATCACCGCGCGGGTGGCGCGGAGCCGGTCCTGGGGCGCCCGGGGTGCAGAACGGCGGAGCCGAGCCGGACGCAGGTGGTGCCGTCGGCCATGCAGTGGTGGACACGCCAGACGAGCGCCATCGACTCGTCGTCCAGCTCCACGACATCGATGCGCCAGAGTGGATGAGCGCGGTCCAGCCGCTGGGCCATCAGCCGGCCCACGATCTCCTCCAGGCCGTTTCGGCTCACCGGCCCGTCGGTGTGGACCTGGGTCACGTGACGAGCGACGTCGAAGGCCGGATCGTCCAGCCACACAGGGTTTGCCACTCTGAGCGGCGTCGCCACCAGGCGCTGACGCAACCGCGGCGCCGCGTCGAGCCGAGCGTCGATGTGCCGGCGCAGCGTCTCGAGCTCCGGCAGCGATCTGCCGCCGGCGCTCCGCAGAATCAGCACCTTGCAGGTGTGGCCGCAGACCGCGCCCGCCTCGCGACCCAGGACCAGGGCATCCTCGGCAGTGAGACGATCGAGCATCATCAGAATGCTCAATCTATCTCGCCCGGTCGTGTTCGACAGCCGGTGGCAGGACCACTCGACCGGTTCGTTTCGAGGATTGGACCCGAGGGGTCTAAGCTCGGTGTTCGCTCGCACGAGCGCCGGCGGGCGAATCGTCCATCAGAAAGGACCTATGCATGCCCCTCTTCTTTTTCACCGTCGAGCAGCAGGAGCGCGCGATCGTCGAGCGCTTCGGCAAATTCGTCCGCGTCGCCAGCCCTGGGCTGCAACGCAAGTCACCGTTCGTCGAGTCCGTGGCCGGCCGGATGAGCCTGCAGGTCGAGCAGCTCAACGCCGACATCGAGACGAAGACCCAGGACAACGTGTTCGTCGTCGTCAAGCTGGCCATCCAGTACATGGTCGGAGCCAGCGAGGAGAAGGTGAAGGACGCGTTCTACAAGCTCGATGACCCCGCGGTGCAGATGAAGTCCTACGCCTTCGACGTGGTCCGGTCCCACATCCCGACCATGGACCTCGACGAGGCCTACGCGGACGCGGACACGATCGCCAAGCACATCCAGGACACGCTGCAGACGCAGATGGCGGATTACGGCTACGAGATCATCAAGGCGCTGATCACGAACATCGAGCCCGATCAGCGGGTCAAGGATGCGATGAACAACATCAACGCCGCCCGCCGCAACCAGGAGGCCGCCACCGCTCAGGGCGAGGGCGACAAGACGCTGCGGATCAAGAAGGCCGAGGCGGAGTCCGAGTCGATGCGGCTGCACGGCGAGGGCGTGGCCGCCGAGCGGCGGGCGATCGCCCAGGGCCTCAAGGACTCGCTGTCCCTGATCTCCGCGGAGGGCGGCATCGATCCCAAGGAGGCGATGGGATTGGTCGCGCTGACCCAGTACATGGACACGCTCCGGTCGGTGGGCGAGAACGGCAACATGACCACGCTGCTGCTTCCGCACTCGCCGGCCGCGGTCGGGTCGCTGATGGAGCAGGTCCAGGAGGGCATGCTCACCAGCAATCTCGCCGCCGACGCCGCGACGCGCCCCGGCAACGGGATCACCCGCCCCGCGCCCCGGCCTTAGGGGGCGTCGAGCGGTCTCCGCGCAGCAGGGCGAGAACTCAGAGGATGGCTGACGGCGGCCAGAGCATGGTGGCCTTCCTCGGGCTGGCGGCGGACCCGCGGCTGCTCGACGAGGACTTGGCCAACCTGCCTGCCGCGGAGCAGCGCCACGAGGCCCCCGCGGTGACCCACCGGCACGACCGGCTCGTCGCGGCGGGCTCGACGCTCACCGGGGTGACCCTGCTCGGGGGCGCGGCGATGACCCTGTACGGCGGGTGGCAGGTCCTGTTCGGCAGCGGCGGCGCGGTGGCGGTGATTCTGGCCGTGATCGGGCTTCTGCTCGTGGCCACCCACTGGGGCTGGGTGCACGTCGCCGAGTACGTGGGCGTGACCATCGACGAGCGCCAGCAGCACACGGCCGACGCTCGCCGCCGGGAATGGCTCGCCTCGGTGCAGCCATATCCCCGCTTCAGCGTCACCACCGGCGTGCTCGACGATGCCTCGACTCGAGTGCAGCGCGTCCTGCACAAGCCCGTCCTAACCGGGCACGGGACGTTCACCTTCGCCCGCGAGACGGTCGCTGAGGAGACCTACGACGGCGGCACCTCGGCGGAGGTGATCGCCGCCGCGGTGGAGGGCTTGCGGCGGGAGGCGCGTCTGGAGACCGATCGCCTGCATGAGCTGTGGGACGCAGCGTCGAGCGCGTACGCCGCCACGCTGCTGAGCGCTCAGGACGACGAGCAGCGCCTGCTGGCCGAGCGGGCCGCCGCCACCGCGCTGTCTGAGCACATCAACAAGTCGCTGCGCGAGCCTCCGCTGGTCGAATAGCCATCATTGCCGGCGTGAAGAAGATCTACGGGGGAGTCGAGACCGGCGGGACATGGTGCGTCTGCGCCCTCGGCAGCGGACCCGACCACCTCCTGGCGTACGAGCAGTTCCCGACCACCTCGCCCCCGGAGACGCTCGAGCGGATCGCCAGCTTCTTCGCCGCTCATCCCGCTCCCACCGCGATCGGCATCGGCTCATTCGGCCCCGTCGACGCCGAACCGAGCTCTCCGACCTGGGGTCACGTGACCACGACCCCCAAGCCGGGCTGGCGGCGAACGGCGGTGGCCACGGTGCTGCGCGACCGGATCGGGGTGCCCGTGGCGTTCGACACCGACGTCAACGCAGCCGCGCTCGGAGAGCATCGCTGGGGCGCGGGCCGCGGCGTCGAGAGCCTGTGCTACCTGACCGTCGGCACCGGGATCGGGGCGGGCCTGGTGATCGGGGGGCGTCCGCTGCGAGGACTCGTGCATCCCGAGGTCGGTCACCTGCGCATTCCCCACGACCCGCGCCAGGATCCGTTCCGGGGCTCGTGCCCGGTGCACGGCGACTGCTGGGAAGGGCTCGCATCGGGGACGGCATTGGGCGAGCGCTGGGAGATGTCCCCGGCCGAGCTCCCCGGCGAGCACCGGGCCTGGAGGCTCGAGGCCGAATACCTTGCGCTCGGCATCCTCAGCATCGTGTGCGTGGCCTCGCCCCATCGAGTCATCGTCGGGGGCGGAGTGATGGAGCGGCCCGCGTTGCTGCCCATGGTCCGTCGCGGCCTGCGGGAGCTGGTGGCGGGCTACCTGGACACGCCGCTGCTCGGGGACCGCATCGACAGCTACCTCGTCGCGCCGGGTCTGGGCGACAGAGCCGGGGTGCTGGGCGCGATCGCGCTCGCCGAGCTGGAAGCGCGCGCGGCCTGATCCGCGGCGTGCACCTCCGGCGTCGAGTCGCCCGGCCGCGGCGCACGCTACGTGCGGGGGGACCGGCTGGAGCAGTGCCTCGAGCTGGCCGAGCTGACGACGGACACCGCCGCAGACCTGTTCGCAGAGCTCGAACACACCTTCGTCGGCGATCGCGTAGCGGACGCGGGCACGACTTCAAGGCTATCACAAGCACACAGTTGTATAGATTGTGTCTCATCCGCTCCGGGTGAGGCCTACGGAGATTCTCGCGGGTACCATGATCCGATGGGGATCAGTGCCGACCTCGAAGCGGGCCCGGTGCTGACGCTGCCCGGGGCGCCGCTCGCGTTTCACCTGATGGCCAAGCCTACGGGCGCGGTCTGCAACCTCGACTGCGAGTACTGCTTCTTCCTCTCCAAAGAGATGCTCTATCCGGGCAGCCGCTTCCGGATGGCGCAGGAGCTGCAGGAGAACTACATCCGCCAGCTGCTCGAGGCCCATCAGCGGGCCCCTGAGGTCATCGTCGCCTGGCAGGGCGGCGAGCCCACGATCATGGGCCTGGACTTCTTCCGGCGCTCGATCGAGCTGCAGCGGCAGTACGCCCGTCCGGATCAGCGCATCCTGAACACGCTGCAGACGAACGGGACTCTGCTCGACGACGAATGGGGGGCGTTCTTGAAGCAGAACGACTTCCTGGTCGGCATCTCGATCGACGGACCGCGGGAGATCCATGACACCTACCGGGTCAGCAAGGGCGGCAAGCCCACCTTCGATCGCGTGATCCGCGGTCTGAATTACCTCAAGGACCACGACGTCGAGTGGAACGTGCTGACCACCCTGCACGCCGCCAACGGCGATCATGGCACCCGGGTCTACCGCTTTCTGCGTGACGAGCTCGGCGCCACCTTCATCCAGTTCATCCCCATCATCGAGCGGACGACGGCGGAGGCGATCGAGATCGCGGACGCCGGCTGGGGCGGGCACGTCGAGGGGCGCCCGCTGTACACGCAGCACGGAAACCTCGTGACCAAGCGCTCGATCGGCGCCGAGCAGTACGGCCGCTTCCTGATCGACGTGTTCGAGGACTGGGTGCGCCGTGACATCGGCACGGTCTACGTGCAGATGTTCGACACCGCCCTGGCGAACTGGGTGGGCGAGCCCGGAGGTATGTGCGTGCACGCCGAGACGTGCGGCCTGCAGCTGGCGCTCGAGCACAACGGCGACCTGTACTGCTGCGATCACTTCGTCGAGCCGGACTACCTGCTCGGCAACATCACCCAGACCCCGATGCAGGAGCTGATCGCATCCTCGAAGCAGGTGGCGTTCGGAACCGACAAGCGCGACACGCTCACCCAGTACTGCCTGGACTGCGATGTGCGCTTCGCCTGCCACGGGGGCTGCCCCAAGGACCGCTTCGCCAGCTCGCCCTACGGCGAGCCGGGGCAGCATTACCTCTGCCCCGGATACAAGCTCTTCTTCCATCACGTCGAGGCACCGATGCGCGCGATGGCGGCCCTGCTGGCGGCCGATCGGGCCCCGGCCGAGCTGATGCGCGCGTACGCCTCAGACGACGCCGCCCGCGGGCGCAACGATCCCTGCCCGTGCGGGAGCGGGCGAAAGTGGAAGCGCTGCCACGGGGCCGGCTGACCCGGCACCCGGCAACGCTCACTCGGCCTGATCGGCGCGGCGCTGGCGCTGGCGGCGGAGCTCTTGGCGGGCGACGGACAGGCGATGCACCTCGTCGGGTCCATCGGCGATTCTCAGGGTGCGCAGGCCCGCGTACATGTAAGCCAGCGGGAAGTCGTCACTGACGCCGGCCCCGCCGTGAACCTGGATCGCGCGGTCGACCACCTTGAGCGCGATGCTCGGAACCGCCGCCTTGATCGCCGCGATCTCAATGCGGGCATGCCGGTTGCCGACGGTGTCCATCAGCCACGCGGTCTTCATCACCAGCAGCCGCGCCATATCGAGCTCGATGCGGCTGTCGGCGATCCAGTCGCGGATGTTGGCGTTGTGCGAGACCGGGTGGCCAAAGGTCTCCCGCTCGTCGGCGCGGTCGCAGAGCATCTCCAGCGCCCGCTCGGCGGCGCCGAGCGCGCGCATGCAGTGATGGATCCGGCCCGGCCCGAGCCGCGCCTGGGCGATGAGGAAACCCATCCCCTCCCCGGCGATGATGTTCGACGCCGGGACCCGGGCGTCCTCGAACGACAGCTCGCCGTGCCCCTCCGGATCGTGGTACCCGAACACCGGCACGCTGCGCAGGACGGTCACTCCCGGCGTGTCGAGGGGCACCAGAACCATCGACTGCTGCTGGTACACCGAGGCCTCCGGGTCGGTCTTGCCCATCACGATCAGGATGCGCGCGTTCGGGTGCAGCGCCCCGGTGGTCCACCACTTACGGCCGTTGAGCACGTACTCATCGCCCCGGCGCTCGACCCGCATGCCGATATTGGTCGCATCCGAGCTGGCCACATCGGGCTCGGTCATCGCGAATCCCGACCGGATCTCGCCGGCGAGCAGCGGCTCGAGCCAGCGCGCCTGCTGCTCCTCGGAGCCGAACTGGTGCAGCACCTCCATGTTGCCGGTGTCCGGCGCCGAGCAGTTGCAGGCCTCGGACGCGATCCGGCTGCGGCCCATGATCTCGGCCAGCGGCGCATACTCGACGTTGGTCAGCCCAGCACCATGCTGATCGTCGGGCAGGAACAGATTCCACAGACCCCTGCCCCGGGCCTCCCGCTTGAGCTCCTCGACCACCCGCGGATGGCAATGCGGGCTGCCCGCGGCGGACGCCTGGCGCACCTGCTCGAGCCACACGGTCTCGGCCGGAGCCACGTGCTCCTCCATGAAGCTCAGCAGGCGCTCGCGGAGCTCCTCGGCTCGCGGGGAAGGCTGGATGTTCATTCTCTCTCCTTGCCTCGAGGCGCGCATGCCGGCGGCACCAGCATCCTGACTCCAGTCAAGCACCAGTGCCCCAGGAACGACCGTGAGCGCCGCGAGCACAACGGGGAGCGCCGCCTCACCGCGATATCAACGTGAAGAAGTCACGGCTGTACGGGACCAGGAAGAAGCCCGACACCCCAACCTGCCCGGGCGCCACCGGCACCGGCGCCAGCGGCCCGTGGCCGCCGCGGTGCCCATACAGGTAGCCCGCCACCCACGCCGGGTTGATGTCGAGCTGGACGGCGCGCTGAACCTTCGCGGCCAGCAGCGCGTTGGCCAGGTGCGCCACCGTCAGGTGCTCGCCCCCGGCCCAGATCAGGCGCCCGTGGGCCGTGATGCCGAGCGCTGAGCGGGCGGGGTCGACCACGCCGCCGAGAGTCGCGCCCCAGCAGCTGAGGCAGTCGAGGTTGGAGGCCGGCGCGCCGTGGTCGATCAGCAAACCGAGGTTCTGGCGCACGGACACGACGGGCGTGCCCGGGGCCGGCAGGCCACGGTGCCAGGCGCCGATGTCGGTGTGACCGTCCTGGTAGATGACGATCGAGCCGAGGCCGTCCGTGGGCGCGACTGCGACGCGGCGGCCGGACACGAAGCCGCCGGCTCCGGTGGAGAACTTGAAGCCCCCGTTGAACCCGGCCACCAGGCGCCGGCGCTCGGACCCGATCACGGCCGGTCCCCAGCGCCAGCCGGAGCCGCCCGGATCGACGGAACCCGCGTGCAGCACCAACTTCACGAGGTCCTGGTCGAACGACAGCAGCCCGACCCCGGAGGCCGAGCTGGCGATCCAGACCGCGGTCTGGCCGCGCACCAGAACCGCCGGGACGAAGTGCGCCGGCGGCAAGCCCAGCGCGGCCGGGAGCAGCTTCGGGTACGGCGGCGGCACCGGCTTCGGGGGCGGCGCGGGCACCGGCACAGTGGCCGAACCGGTTGCGCTCGTCGAAGCGCCGCCAGCGGGTCCCGAGGCCGAGGCCGGCGTTGCCTGGCCACCCCCTCCGCAGCCCGCCAGCGTCAGCGCCGCCGCCATCGCCACGGCCGGCCCTGCCAGTCGCCTCACTTGCCGTCTGGTTCGAGCAACAGCGCCAATGTAGGGCACGCATCGGCGGCACGCCGGGCGATCCCGACCAGCTCCCGCGGCACCGGCTCGCCGTCCAGGATCGGGTAACCCCAATCGTCGAGGCGGATGCGCTCGGGGAGCAGCTCGGCGCACAGCCCGTGAGCCACGCATTGGATCGGGTCGACGGCGACGCGCATCGCTTACCGGGCGACCGGAAAGGCCGGGATCGGGGTGGCCGGGAGAACAGGAGGGTGCGAGCAGCGCGGGCACGGGCCGTGCCGGGCGTGATCGTCGAAATCCTCGGCGAAGACCCTGAGGGCGCTCGAGACGAAGCGCACGGCGCCATCGGGATGCTGGCAGGCACCGCGACCCTTAATGTCCTTGCCCCAGCGGGCGAGCTCCGCGCGAGCCCCGGCCGAAGCCGTGCCGGTGGCGAGCTGCTGGACGGTGTCGGCGACCGCACCGAGTCCGTTCGTGCACGGCCCGCATTGACCGGCGCTCTGCGCGGCGAAGTAGTCGGCGATCCGCGCCGTCTCCGCCACCGGGCAGGCCGACTGCCCGAGCGCGACGATCACCCCGGCGCCGAGGCTCGCACCGTGCTCGGCGAGGTGCTCGGCGGCAAGCCGCACTCCGCGGATGTGGGCGCCCGGAAGCCAGGTCCCGAAGTACCCACCGAGCAGCACGGCGGACAGCGGCTCGCGTCCGTCCGCGGTCTGCAGCAGCTCCTCGAGCGGCATGCCATGCTCGATCTCGTACACCCCTGGGGCGGATACGGCTCCGGCGACGGTGACGAGCGCCGATCCGGGGTCGCGGTCGGTGCCGAGCAGCCGAAACCAATCAGCGCCGTGACGGGCGATCAGCGCCAGATGCGCGAGCGTCTCCACGTTCTGCACCAGCGTCGGCCGCTGTCGCACGCCGCGTTCGAAGGGCCGCGGCCCGAAGGTGGGTTTACCGGGGCCGCCATTGAGCACGTTGACGAGCGCCGATTCCTGACCCGTGAGCCAGCGTTCGGGAGCTCCGAAGAGCTGAAACTGAGGGTCACCCCGCAGCCCCGCGTGCTGCCGCTCGTCCACGGCCAGCTCCAGGCTGCGTGCGCTGCGCTCGTCGACGTCGGAGACGGCGATGACCGCCTCTCCTGCGCCGACGGCGCGGGCCGCGATCGCGGCTCCATCCAGCACGAGATGCGGCAGCTCGCGCAGGAGGACGCGATCCTTCTTGCTCGCCGGCTCGCCCTCGGTGCCGTTGGCGACCAGGATCTTGGGCTTGCGCCGGGAAGCCACGGCGCGCAGCTTGGTCGCCATCGGGAATGAGGCTCCTCCGTGCCCGCGCAGCCCCGACCGCTCGACCACGGAGATGATCTGCTCAGGGGACCACCTGCGGAGATCCGGAAGCGGCCCGTGCACGTCGAGATGCGACTCGAGCTCGGCCATCGGCTCCTCGCCGATTCCGGTCAAGATCCGCGGCAGCGCCTGCTCGGTGGCGATCGCCATCACCCACCCCCTCCGGGTGACGCCGTGACCGTGCCGCTGACGGTTCCATTCCCGGTGTCGATCTGCAGCCGCGCCAGCAGCGCGATCGCGGCGCCGCTCGCATCTCGCACCGACGCGGCGATGTTCGTCCCCTGGAGCGAAGTTACTCGGCCCCGGTAGAGGGTCGGATCGGGGCCCGTGCCGAGGTCCACCCGGCTCGTCGTCATCGCCACGCCGCCGCCGTCGACCGGTTGACCGATGATGCGGATCCCGAGTGAGCTGAGATGCCGCCCGGCGATCGCGAGCGAGAGATGGACCTGATACCGGTTGCCCTCGATCTGCCCCTGGCTCACGGTTCCGCTGACCGGCGCCGTGAACGAGACCCGGGACGCATTCGCACCTGGCGATGCCGAGCCACTCGCCGCTGCCGATCCGCCGGCGGCCGCCGCGGTGGCGCTCGGGAGCAACGTGCTCGGGGTGCCGGCCCGCTTGGCCCAGCCGGCGGCCAGCGGGCCGCTCGGGAGCCACACCAGCAGCCCCAGCGGGACCATCGCCGAGGCGACGAGAGCGGTTGCGCGGGCACCGGCGTGGTTCGGCCATCCATCGGTGGCGCGGGCGACCACGGCGACGATCACCACGATCACGCAGACGCCGGTGATCGCCAGCATCCAGGTCGTCTTGGCGTCACTGCCCGTTCCGAGTCCGTGCAACAGAGCCACGGGCCAGCACGCGTAGGCTGCCCAGTGCGTCGCTCGCCACGCCCGATAGCCGAACCGCCGTCGCAGGAGGCTGGTGATCGTGACCGCCAGCAGCAGATCGAAGGCCAGCGTTCCGAAGCCGAGCCACAACGGCCGGTAGGCCGAGCGGAACGGCACGATCACGTCGAGCAGCCGGATTGGCGCGAAGCCGTCCAGCAGCGAGGTCCCGATGTGGACCGCCAGGAACACGATCGCCAGCAGCGACGCGTTGCGATGAATTGCGCCGAACACGAACCTCGGCATGTCGGCCGTCTGCACGCGCCGCACGTTGGCGACCCCGAGGGCCACCGAAAGCGTGAGCAGCACGAGTGCGACCACGCCCGTCCCGCGGGTGAGGTACCACATCGCGCTGGGTGAGGCGGCAGCGGCGGTGATCATGAGTCACCCCCGTCGCTCGGCATCGTCACGAGCCCCCCGAGACCACCGGGCTCGGCGCGGATTGCGCCGGCGCCGGAGCCTGCGCGGGCTGCTGCAGGCTGCCGCCGTCCTGACCTGAGGCGGACGGCGACGGCGCGGGGGCGCTGCTCGCGGCCGCAGTTGCTCCGCCGGCGCCCGAGGACGCTGCGGTTCCGTTCACGGGGTGCCCGCGAAAGGCGTGGGCGGCAGTCAGCGAGATCAACCCGGACGCGGCCACCGCGCCGGCGATCAGCCAGCGATTGAAGCGCGAGATCAGAGCGAGCCCGCGGTCGCGGGTGGTGGTGCGAGGCGTCATCGCACCCGGAAGTCTGGGACGCCGGCTTGAGTATCCGCTAAGAGACCGGTGAGACTCCGCTTACCCAGGGACTGACGCGGTTCCCGCCCGCGCAGGACGCCGGGCCTTGGATCCGGATTCCGTGGTTCTCCCGCTTCGATCGTACGGAGGGTGACGGTCCCGTCGGGTGCCGCGGTTGCCGATACGAGTCATATGGAGACGTCGACCGGAGGCCTGTCTCGGTGCAAGCGACGAGGCTCGCGCGCGGGTGATCGGTGGCTCGAGCCGGGGTCGCGGGTGTGCGCGAGCTCTCGACAGTCGCGATCTTCGTCACGCTGTCCGATCTTGCCATCGCCGTGGGAATCGCGATCACCGGCGGGCCGAGGAGCCCGGCACTGGCGTTGATCGCGGTTCCGACCGCGATCGCTGCCACGCGCCGTCGCGCCCAGTGCGCTGCGCTCGGCGCCGCGGCGCTGAAGCGAGGGCCGGCCGCCTCTAGATGCGGTCGAAGCAGGGCCGGTGATAGAGATCGCCGGCCCCCACCTCCAGGCCGGGCTGGGCGGCCAACGAGGTCTCGTGCGCTCGTCCCTCGAGGTGGCGGATGAGCGGTTCGAAGACGCCGATCACCTCACCGCACAGCGCGCACAAGGGGCGACCGTCAGCAGTCTTTGCTCTCGAGAGCACCCGCTGAGCGTGCCAGGCGAGTCCCAGGCTCGCGAGCGGCCAGAGCACGGACTCAGATCGGGGTGAACTACGTACATCCCGTGGTCTACAGTCAACCGCGATGATTCTGCTCTGCTACGACGGGTCCGCGAGCGCCAAGCACGCGATCGATGTCGCCGGGGCGGCGCTGGGGCACCAGCCCGTGACGCTGCTGCACGTCTGGAATCCGCCCGTCGCCGCCTCCGACTCGTTCGGCCTCGTCGAGGCCCCCGATACGCCCTCGCTGGCCGAGCTCGAGCGGTTCTCCGCAGAGCGCGCGGAGGCGGTCGCCCAGCAGGGCTACGAACTCGCGCGTGGGTTGGGCCTGGAGGTGGAGAAGCGCGTGCAGCGTAGCGGACCGAGCCTGTGGCGGACGATCCTCGACGTGGCCGCTGAGCTGGACGTGGCGTTCATCGTCGTCGGGACGCGCGGGGCCACCGCGGTGCAGTCAGCGTTGCTCGGCAGCCTCTCGAACGCCGTCGTGCACCACTCCGAGCGGCCGGTGCTGGTCGTACCCGGCGCAGCAGCCCGGTAGGCGCGGCCGCGCGGGTCGGCGCGGCACCGAATGTGCGGGGAGGACGGGCGGCGCTCACGAGCCGTCGGCCGGGGCCGGTGGAGCCTTGACCCGGGCGCGAAAGACGTGGAACGACCAGCCCTGATAGACCAGCACGACCGGCAGGAAGATCACGGTGACGATCGTCATCACCTTCAGCGCGTAGGAGCCTGAGGACGCGTTGTTGACGGTCAGGTTGTAGGCCGCCTTCGTGCTCGACACCATCACGTTGGGATACAGGTCGATGAAGATCGAGCCGACGGTGGCGGCGATCGCGACCGCCGAGGCCGTGAACGCCCACCCCTCGTGTCGCTCGCTGCCGGCCAAGCGCGCCGCGAACACGACCGCGATCACCGCCAGGACCTCCACCGGTCCCGGCACCTGCGTGTGCCCGGTGACCGCGCGCGTCCAGATCACGAAGCCGACGACCAGGACGATCGCCGCCCAGCCCAGCGGCCGCGCCACGGCATGGGCCCGGGCCCGCACTTCGTCGGTCGTCTTCAGGGCCAGGAAGGTCGCGCCGTGCAGCAGGCACAGTCCGAGCAGGGTCAGACCCGTCCACAGGCCGTAGGGCGTGAGCAGATCGAAGAAGTTCCCTGTGTACTCGTGGCTCTGGTTGATCGGCAGGCCGTTCAGGAGATCGCCCAGGCCGACGCCGATCAGCAGCGGGACCAGCAGGCTTCCCAGCGTCATGCCCCAGGTCCAGGCGTGACGCCAACGCGGGTCGTCGCTCTTGCCCCGGAACTCGAACGTCACCCCGCGGGCCATCAGCGCCACCAGCACGAGCAGCAGGGCCAGGTAGAGCGCGGAGAACATGGTCGCGTACCAGTTGGGGAAGGCCGCGAACATGCCCGCGCCGGCCACGATCAGCCACACCTCGTTGCCGTCCCAGAACGGGCCGATCGCATTCAGCGCGACGCGCTGCTCGGTGTCGGTCCGGCCCACGATCGTGTGCAGCGCGCCGACCCCGAAGTCGAATCCCTCCAGGACGAAGAACCCCACCCAGAGGATCGCGATGATGATGAACCAGAGCGTGTGCAGCTGCATCAGAGTGAGGTCCTTGCGAGAGCGGCCATCAATAGGTCAGCACCGGGACGGCCGCGGCTCCCGGTTCGGAGGGTTCTCCGGCGTGTTCGTCCTCCTGGCCGAGCTCCTTACGTGAGTAGCGCAGCATCAGCCACAAGTCGGCGGCGCCGAGCGCGAGATGGATCAGCACGAAGACGATCAGGCTGATCCAGATGTCGGTCGAGGTGACCGAAGGGGAGTTCGCGGTGGCGGTCTTCATCAGGCCCTGGACGATCCACGGCTGGCGGCCGTTCTCGGTCAGCATCCAACCGGCAGTGTTCATCAGGAAGGGCGTCACCACCGCCCACACCGACAGTCGCAGGAACAACTTCGAGCGCACCAGGCTTCCCCGGTGCATCAGCCACCCGCCCCACAGCGCCAGCAGCACCACCAGCGAGGCCAGGTACGCCATGATCCGCATCGACCAATACTGGATGAACACATCGGGCACGTAGTTGCCGGGCCCGTACTGCTTGACGTACTGCGCCTGGAGCTGGTTCAGGCCCACCACCTTGCCGTTCCAGGAATTGGTCGCCAGCAGCGAGAGCAGATGCGGAATCTCGATGATCTGCGATGGCGTCTGGTCGTTGTTGCCGCCGCCGATCTGGAACAGCGAGAACGAGCACGGCTGGCAGGTGTTCCATTGCCCCTCAGCGGCGGCGATCTTCATCGGCTGGTACTTGGTCTCGACCACCCCCAGCTCGCTGCCGACGAACATCGTCAGCAGAATGGTCGGGATCAGCACCGCCAGCGATACCGAAGCCGTGTGGCGGAAGGCCTCGACCGCACGCTCCTTGCGCAGATGCCAGGCCGACACCGAGAGCATCACCAGTGCCCCGGTGATCAGTGACGCCAGCAGCACGTGGACGTAGCTCCAGGTGAACGTCGGGTTGGTGAACAGGGCGCCGATGTCGTTGAGCACGGGCTGCCCACTCGAGTTCAGCACGTAGCCCACCGGGTGCTGCATCCACGAATTGGCAGCCATGATGAACGCGGCCGACAGCATCGCCCCGATCGCCACCAGCCAGATGCAGGCGAGGTGCACGCGCTTGGGAAGCCTGTCCCAGCCGAACAGCCACAGCCCGAGGAAGGTCGACTCGAGGAAGAATGCCGCCAGGCCCTCCATCGCCAGCGGACCTCCGAAGACATCGCCCACGAAGCGCGAGTAGCTCGACCAGTTCATCCCGAACTCGAACTCCTGCACGATCCCGGTGACGACTCCGACGGCAATGTTGATCAGCAGGAGCGTCCCGAAGAAGCGCGTCACGCGGCGGTACTCAGGGTTCCCGTTGCGATGCCACGCCGTCTGCAGGATCGCGACCAGGAACGCCAGCCCGATTGTCACCGGCACGAACAGAAAGTGGTAGATGCTCGTCGTTGCGAACTGCCAACGGGCGAGATCGTTGGTCATCGGTTGGACGCTTCGTCGGAGACCGGCGGGTGTGGCTCTCCGCGTAGTGTCCCGCGACGCGCGGCGGATCGGCAACCGTGTCGGCTGGCTTGTCCGAGTGGTGCCTGCACCCCGGGACGCTCCGGAGGGTGATCGAGGTGTTTACGCGGCGGCGTCGGCCGGCCGGCGCTCTTGGAGCTGGGCCGGCTGCCGCTGGACGAACCCGATTTCCCGGCGCAGCCATCCCGCTACAGTGGTCAATACACAAGCGTACAGTTGTACGCGCTTCGTTCCGGCTCCGGAACCCCACCGGACCGGATCGGGAAAGGACACCGGCCATGAGCTTCACCGCAACCGCTCACTCCCTCGGCGGCACGCTGCGCCACGAGATCGACGTCAACGGACGCCACACGATGATCACCGACGAGCCGGAGACCCTCGGTGGCGCCGACACGGCGCCGACGCCGCATGAGTTGCTCGCCGCCGCGCTCGCGTCGTGCGTGTCGACCATGATCATGCTCTACGCCAGGCGCCGGGAATGGGATATCGGCGAGGTCAGCGTCGACGTCGACTACGACTCGGAATCCGCTCCGAGGACGGTTGAGGTCACGCTTCATCTCCCCGACGGATTGACGGCCGATCAGACCGAGCGCCTCCGTCGCGTGGCCGACACCTGCCCCGTGCGGCGCTCGCTCGAGGCCGGCTTCTGCTTCGACGAGCGGATCGTCATCGATGCCCCGGTCGCGCCGGCGGCGTGGCAACCCGCCTGAATCGGCCCACGATAATGTGCCCGGCGTGGGCACGATCGACGAGCTCCTGGCCAACAACAGAGGGTTTGCGGAGTCGATGCCGAACGGGCATCTCGACGTCCGGCCCAGCCGCCGGCTGGCCATCGTCACCTGCATGGATTCACGGCTGAACGTGTTCGAAGCGCTGGGACTCCGGGACGGCGAGGCGCACGTGCTGCGCAACGCGGGCGGCGTCATCACCGATGACGTGATCCGCTCGCTGGCGGTCTCGCAGCGACGGCTCGGCACGCGCGAGGTGATCCTGATCCACCACACCGACTGCGGCATGCAGACGCTCAGCGACGACGGTTTCCGCGCCGAGCTCCAGGAGGCCACCGGCGTGGCACCGGCGTTCGCGATCGAGTCGTTCACCGATCTCGACGCGGATGTGCGTCAATCGATCCTGCGCGTGCGCCGATCGGACTTCCTGCTGCACACCGATGTCGTTCGCGGCTTCGTGTACGACACCGACACGCACCGGCTGCGGGAGATCGAGACGCCCGCCTGACGCCCGATCACCCCGGTCGGCGATCAGGCCCGCACGGGCTCCGCCGCTGCCGCCGACGATTGCTCCGGCTGGCCCTCGGTCTGGGCCACGAAGTCGCTCGAGCGAATCAGCGTCAGCGCGGCCACCGCGCCGGCCAGCGCGACGATTGCCGCGACGAGGAAGATCTCGTTGAGGCCCGACACGAAGCTCGCGCGGGCCACCTCGCCCACGGCCGCGCGCGCCTGCGCCGGGACGTGGGCGATCGCCTGCGCGGCCTGGCCGTTGGCGATCGCGGTGGCGAGCGCGTGCGCGCCACCCTGGTGAACGGCGTCGAGTCCGGATGCCACGTGGGTGCGGACCTCACTGGTGAAGATCGAGCCGAGCGCGGCGATGCCGGTCGCGATGCCGACCTGCCGGAACGTGGTGTTGATCCCGGACCCCATCCCGGCCTGGCGAGGCGGGACCACGGCAATCGCGGTCGAGGCGAGCGGAGGGTTGACGAGGCCGATGCCGACTCCACCGACGATGAACCCGGCCAGCAGATGAGTCCACTCAGAGGTCACGGTCAGGCCGCGCATCAGCAGCAGGCTCAACCCGACCAGCGCGAGTCCCGCGCCCATCAGCAACCGCACCGGCACCACCGTGGTCAGGCGGCCGGCGATGAACGAGGTGATCAGGATCGCGCCCGAGAGGGTCAGCAGGCGCAGTCCTGCGCCGAGGGGCGAGAGTCCGAGGATGTTCTGCAGGTAGAGCGTGAGGTACAGGAACATGGCGAAGATCGAGGCAGACAGCGCGAAGGCGACCGCTGATGCGCCGCCGAACGCGGGCCGGCGGAACAGCCCCAGGTCCAGCATGGGCGCCTGGCGACGGCTCTCGATCACCACGAACGCGGCGATCAGGGCCACGCTCGCGATCAGGCAGCTGACGACGAGGGTGCCGCCCCAGCCCTTCTGGCCCGACTCGATCAGGGCGAACACGAGCGCGCCCAGCGCACCGGTGAAGGTGACGAACCCGGGGATGTCGAGGCGGGCGCCCTGGGGGTCGCGCGACTCCTCCACCTTGGTCAGGGTGAGCGCGAGCGCGAGCACGCCGATCGGGACGTTGACGAGGAAGATCCAGCGCCAGCTGAGCGCGTCGGTGAGCGCCCCACCGACGACCGGCCCGACCGACACCGCGGCGCCGGTGACCGCTCCCCAAACGCCGAACGCGACGCCGCGGTCGCGGCCGCGATAGGCATAGCCGAGGAGGGCGAGAGAGGTGGCGAACATCATCGCTCCGCCGATCCCCTGCACCCCACGGGAGACGGTGAGCATCAGCGGCGACTGCGCGGTCCCGCACAGCAGCGATGCCGCGGAGAAGATGACCAGCCCGATCGCGAATATCCGCCGGCGCCCGAGCAGATCGGCGAGCGAGCCGGAGGTGAGCAGCAGCGCAGCGAGCGTGAGCGCATAGGCGTCGATGACCCACTGCAGATCGGTGAAGCTGGACCCCAAGCCGGCCTGGATCTTCGGCAGCGCGACGTTGACGATGGTGACGTCGAGCAGCAGCATGAACGTGCCGAGGCACACGGTGACGAGCGTCCACCACTTACGGTCCATTGCCGATTCCCCTTTGCTCTCGGGTCCAGTCAGCTGAGTGTACACCGGACGATCCCCTACACTGATGATCAGTAAAGATGACGATTTCCGATCCAGCCAGAATTGCGACACCGGCGCCGGCGCGCTGGACCGGGTTCCTGCTGGCGCGGGCTCACCTGCGCGCCCATGCCATGTTCCAGGACGCGCTGTCTCCGCTGGCGCTGACGCCGAAGAGCTTCGGCTCGCTCACGGTGATCGCCGAGCAGGGACCGCTGAGCCAGGCCGCGCTGGGCGAGATGCTGCGGATCGACCGCACGACGGTGGTCGCGGTGGTCGACGAGCTCGAGCGGGCCGGATACGTGGAGCGTGGCCGCGACTCCGCCGACCGCCGCGTGCATTCGCTTCGGGCCACCGGCGCAGGCCGGGAGGCGCTTCGCGCCGCCGAGCGGATCGCCGACAGCATGCAAGCAGAGCTGCTCGAGGACCTCGATCCCGACGAGCGCGAGCAGCTGCACTCGCTGCTCGCCCGCATCGCCGGCTGAGCGCCCGCCGCCCGGCGGACGGTAAGAGCGCTCTCAGCGCACTCTTCGACTCCTCGTCGCTTCGGCTTAGGCCGGCGTGGCGGCGGCACGGTGTAGTGGATCGCATGACACGACATCCGACGCCCGTGTACGCCGGTCCCACCTCAGCCCCGCGGCGCACGCCGCCGACCGGGCGCAGCGCATCCGTCCGGCGCCGCACGCCGCCGGCGTCCGGCGGGCCGCTCGGTGGCCTGCTCAAGGGCCGCTCCGCCCGCCGTCGCCTGGCGCTGCTCGCACGGTAGCGCCCCGCGCGGAAAACCCTGGACCGACACAATCCCGCGCTGGCGCGAGGCCTCACGCGGGATTCCCGACCATTGCGGTTAAGACCTGTTAGGGACCGCCGATCAGAGGGGTGAATCGTCCTTGCGCTCGCCTACTCTGACTGCTGATGCTCCGGGTGCCAGGTTCCAGAGGGCTTGACCTTCGCGCGCTGGCGATCGTGGTCACGGCCGCCGCCGTCGCGGGCGCACTCGGGCTCCTCCCCATCCCCAATCACGACGGGGCCACGCGGGCGGTCGCCCGCGCCGGCGCCCAGGCACACGCGCGGGCAGGACGAGCCGCCGGTGCCCAGGCACACGCGCGGGCAGGACGAGCCGCCGGCGGGCACCTGGGCCATTCCGTGACGCGGGCGCTGAAGCCATCGCAGGTGCAGGTCGCGATCGTGGCCCAGAGCGCCACCGTTCGCCTTCCTCGCTCGTTCCTGGGCATCTCGACGGAGTACTGGGCGCTGCCGCAGTTCGAGCGTCACGTGGCCCTGTTCGACCGGGCTCTCGCGCTCGTGCACGTGCAGGGCGACGGGCCGCTGGTGGTACGCATCGGCGGCGATTCGGCCGACCACACGTTCTGGGACCCGATGGGGCGCAACATGCCGCACTGGGTCTTCAAGCTCACTCCGGCCTGGCTGCGGCCCACCGCGGTGCTGGTGCGACGCCTCGGGGTGCGGGTGATTCTCGACCTGAACCTGGTCACCGGATCACCCATCCGAGCCGCGGAATGGGCCCATGCGGCCGAGAGCAAGCTTCCGCACCGAAGCATCGTCGCGTTCGAGATCGGCAACGAGCCCGACATCTACAGCCGCTGGTTCTGGCTAGCCACCCTTTCACGAACGACGCTGGGGGCCACCCTGCTTCCGACCGGGCTCTCGCCCGGCATCTACTCACAGATCTTCCGCGCGTACGCCGAGTCGGTCGCACAGGTCGCGCCCGGTGTGCCGCTGATCGGACCGGCGGTGGCGAACCCGGCCCTTGACGTGAACTGGATCTCGAACCTGATTGACGGAGCCCACCCCGGGCTGCGGACGGTGAGCGCGCACCAGTATCCGCTGTCGGCCTGCGTCAGCCGGAAGTCCACGGTCTACCCGACGATCGCGAGAGTGCTCAGCGAACGATCGTCGGCGGGCATCGCCCGCACGGTCTCGGCCGCAGTCCGGATCGCCCACGGGGCCGGGCTTCTGTTCCGCATGACCGAGCTGAACTCGGTCACCTGCGGCGGCCGTCCCGGCGTCAGCGACGCCTTCGCCACCGCCCTGTGGGCGCCGGACGCTCTGTTCGAACTCCTGCAAGCCGGTGTGGACGGCGTCAACGTCCACGTTCGCGCCGATGCCATCAACGCCGCCTTCGCGCTCGGCCGGACCGGCCTCACGGCGCGGCCGTTGCTGTACGGCATGATCCTGTTCGCGCGCACCCTGGGGCCGGACGCGCAGCTGGTGCACGTGAGAATGGACGCGACGGGCCCGTCCCACCTGAAGGTCTGGGCGGTGAGGGTTCGCGGTGATGTTCTGCACGTGCTGCTGCTCAACAAGGGCGACCAGGCAGTCAGCGCCCGCGTTCGTCTTCCGGCGACCGGCCCCGCCGTGGTCGAGCGCCTGCTAGCGCCGTCGCCGGCGTCGCGCTCGGGGGAAACCCTGGGCGGCCAGCGCCTCGGGCGTGACGGCCGCTGGCGGGGGCGGCCCCAGACCGAGTCGATCATGCCCGGCAGCCAGGGCTACCAGCTCACAATCCCCCGGGCCAGCGCCGCCCTGCTGAGCGTGCCGCTGCGCCCGGGCTCAGCCCTCAGTCCGGCGCCGGACTCTCGACGAGCTCGGTGAACAGGCTCTCAAGCGTCTTCCCGGGGTCCTCGCACAGGCCGGTGTGCACCTCGGAGGCCTGGATGATCGTGCTCGATGGGGCCACGAGCCAGCCGAACCGCTCCGACGGCGGCAGGGCCGCGATCGGCCCGGCGCCGGGGGCGCCGTCGGCCACCCGGACCACCGCCTCCAGATGCGAGCGCACCTCGCTCGCATCCGACCCCGGCGCCAGCGCCTCGAGCCGCTTCTCGTCCAGCGCCACTCGGGCGCCGAGGAAGTCACGCTGGCGGCAGAACACAACCACCCCGGCGTTGAAGCGCTCGCCGCGCTCGACCCGCGGCACGACCCGGACGATCGAGTAGGCGAACGGGCTACGCGTCGAGGCGGGCACGCTCGGCCTCCTCTGCGAACGTCTCGGCACTCGAGCGCCGGGCGAGGTACTCGACGTACGTCTCGGCGTCGTCGCCGGCGAACCAGTCCTTGGGCACGAGCGCCGCGACCGTGCGCAGGAGCGCGCGATCCACCCGTGGCCCCAGCCGCTCGTTCGCCTCCAGGATCGATCCCGCGCGAGGCAGCAACACGTGCTCGGCGATCAGCGGAAACGGCCGCTCGGCGTGCTCGGAGGGAACCAGGCCGCCATGTTGCAGATACAGCGCCGCGCCGTGATCGATCAGCCACAGCCGCCTGTGCCACAGCAGCAGGTTCGGATTGCGCGGCGTCCGGTCGACATTGGTGGTGAGCGCATCGAGCCACACGATGTCCGCCGCCAGGGCCGAATCGGGAGCCCAGGCTCCCGCCGGCGTGTAGGGCAGCGCAGCGGGCAGGAAGTCGACGCCGAGGTTGGGTCCGCGACTGGCGGTGATCAGCTCCTGGATCTCCGGGTCCGGCTCGGCCGCGCCGAGGGCCGGATCGATCTCGACCGTGACCAGCTCCGGTACGAGCAGCCCCAGATGCCGCGCCAGCTCACCGACGATCACCTCGGCGACCAGCGCCCGCAGGCCCTGGCCGGCGCCACGGAACTTGGTGACGTAGAGACCATCGTCGTCGGCCTCGACCAGCCCAGGGAGCGAACCGCCCTCGCGCAGTGGGGTCACGTAGCGGGTGGCTGTGACGGATCGCAGGGAGGTGGTAATCGCCATCGGCGGACCGTATCTCCTGGGGCGGCCGGGGGCCGCCGCCCGCCGCGCCAGGCACCTCGGACGCCCGGCAGCGAGGCGTCTGTCACAGGCCGGTTTGAGCGGTGATCGCCCCGGAGGCGACCGCGTCGGTCAGCGCTCGGTAGTCCCGCTCGTTCTGCTCGATCTCCGCCGAGCCCTTCCAGTCACGCAGCTGGCGGCCGTAGAAATCGCGGGACCTCGCGGCAGAACGTGAACGCGAGACCAGCATCCGTCCGGAGCGGATCGGCACCAGCTCCGGGACCCGCGTGCTCTCGCCATTTCGAGACAGAGGACGCCTATTCGCGATCATGTTGGATCGGATCCGACTCCGGACCGCCCGAAACATCCCTCCAATGCCGCACGCACCTGATCTGTCCGGTCGCGCCCTCGACGGGCGCTACGAGCTTCACGCCGTGATCGGCGAAGGGACGTTCGGCCGCGTCTATCGCGGCCGCGACCGTCGCCTTGATCGACCGGTGGCGATCAAGGTGATCAAGCCATGGTGGGCCGAGGATCCGGTGTGGGTGCGGAGCTTCGAGCGGGAGGCGC
Source organism: Solirubrobacteraceae bacterium (assembly GCA_017882465.1). GTDB lineage: Bacteria > Actinomycetota > Thermoleophilia > Solirubrobacterales > Solirubrobacteraceae > Palsa-465. The sequence goes on along the minus strand of JADGPN010000015.1, from coordinate 6,273 downwards.
AGCTGCTGGCCCGCGTCCACGACCCGGGGATCGTGCAGATCTTCGACGTCGGCCACGCGAACGAAGGGCTCTACTACGTGGCTGAGCTCGTCGACGGCGAGAGCCTCGCCGCCCGTTTGCGCCGCGGCCCGATTCCGCCCTCGGAGGCGCGCGAGATCGCCGAGCAGCTGTGCCGAGCGCTCGCCCCGGCGCACGCGCAGCGCATCGTGCACCGGGACATCAAGCCCGCCAACGTCCTGCTCTCCGCTGACGGCCGGATCAAGGTCGCCGACTTCGGGGTTGCCCGGCTCGCCGAGGGAAGCACCGACGGGGCCGGCGCCACGATCGTGGGCACTCCGCGGTACATGGCGCCCGAGCAGGCTCGCGGCCAGCCCACGAGCCCGGCCACCGACGTCTACGCGATCGGCATCGTGCTCTACGAGATGCTGGCCGGGCGCCCTCCGTTCAGCGAGCGCTCCGCGGTGGAGCTCGCCCTGCGGCATCTTCACGATCCTCCGCCTCCGCTGCCCGCGAGCACGCCGAGCGCACTGGCCGCGATCGTCGAGCGCTCACTGGCCAAGAGTCCCTCCGATCGGTACGCCGGCGCCGGCTCGGTGGCCGAGGCCCTCGCGCGCGCGCAGACGCGCCCGCCGAACTCGGCCCCCGGGCGCGCGAGGAGCGCCGCAGCGGCGTCAGCTTCCGCACGGGCAGGGGCCACGGCAACGCTCGCGCCAACGCTCAGCGCGGCCGGCGAAGCGGTGGCTGCCGATGCGTCCGTGGCAGCCGATGCGTCCGTGGCAGCCGATGCGTCCGTGGCAGCCGATGCGTCCGTGGCACCCGATGCGCCGGTGGCCGCGGATTCCCCCGTGGCCGCACCGGGTGTGCACGCGCCGCAGCCCGGCTCGTCCGGGCCCGGCGAGGAGGAGGCCGCGACCAGATGCCTCGCGCGGTCGGCCGAGAAGACCGCCGCGACTCGTGTCGCCCCGCCGATGGCGCCTCGGCGCAACGTGAACCTGTCCGCCCGACGGCGGCGCCGTGCCGCGCTCGCCGGCATTCTAATGGTCGTGTGCGGTGTCGCGGCCGCGGTGATCCTGGTGGCGGCCGGCGGCCGCGTGACGGTGCCCGACCTGCGGGGACTGAGCAGAGCCGCGATCACCGCCAAGCTCCGGCCGCTGAGCCTTCACCCCGTGTTCAGCGACCGCTACAGCCAAGCGCGCCGCGGTCTTGCCGTGGCGCAGGACCCCAGCCCCGGGGCCCGGGTGAGCGACGGCGCGGCGGTGCGGGCCGTGCTCAGCTCCGGGCCGGCGCCGGTGACGGTGCCGCAGGTCGTGGGCCGCCCGTCGGGCGACGCCAGGGCCACGCTGCAGCGACTCGGGTTGCGGACGGGCGTGATCCAGGTGCCGGCGCCCGGCGTCGCCGCCGGGCTGGTGACGCGACAGTCGCCGAGCGCGGGGACGCTGGTTCCGCCGCGCTCGGATGTCGAGCTCTCGGTCGCGGAGACGCCGCGCTGGAGGACGCTGACCACGTTCGCCGGCGACGCCGGCGGGCGTTCGGTGCCGTTCCGCATCCGTGGCCAGCGCTGGCAGATCGTGTACAGCATGAGCTACGAGGGGACGTGCACCCTGATCTTCATCTGCCAGGGCCCCAGCGCCCAGGTCTCGAACCTCCGCGCCGGTTCGAGCCCGAGCCAATTCGACCTCAGCGAGGGCAGCTCTCAGACCAGGGTCTTCACCACCGGGCCGGGCATCTTTCAGCTCACCGTCGCGCCGGGCTCGGACACCGCGCGCTGGTCGATCACGGTCGAGGACTACTACTGAGTCCGGCCAGGCGACGTTCACACGGCCGGGGGGTGCGCACGAACCCGACTCTCGTGCGTGCACGCTTGTCCCTGATCGATGCCCGCGCCAACCTAAGGATCAACCGAATAAGGAAGAAATATGGTCCTCGCTAGCAGTTACCCGTTCCTCGATGCCGTGGGAACAATCCTGGTCTTCTTTGCCTTCGTGATCTGGTTCTGGATCCTGATCACGATCTTCGCCGACCTCTTCCGTCGCCACGACATCGGCGGAGGGATGAAGGTCCTGTGGTTCATATTCGTGATCCTGCTGCCCTACCTCGGCGTGTTCGTGTACCTGATCGCCGAGCACAAGGGGATGGCCGAACGCAGCGCCAAGGCACAGCAGTCCTCGCAGGCGCAATTCGACGACTACGTCCAGTCGGTAGCCACGAAGAGCGACCCGACCGAGCAGATCGCCAAGGCCAAGGAACTGCTCGATAACGGCACGATCACCCAGGCCGAGTTCGACCACATCAAGCAGAAGGCGCTGAGCGCGGCCTAGAGCCTGTCGTGCCTAACCGGCCAGCTGGTCCAGCGAGCTCCGGGCAGCGGCGTCGAGCTCGACGCCGCTGGCCGCGAGGTTCTCCTCCAGGTGCGCGAGCGACGAGGTGCCGGGGATCAGCAGCACGTTGGCGCTGTGCTCCAGCAGCCAGGCGAGACCGACCTGGGCGGGCGTGGCCCCGAGGCGATCGGCCACCGCGCGCACCTCAGGGTGCTCGGTCACCTTCGGCATCCCGGGGAACGCCGATCCCAGCGGGAAGAAGGGCACGAACGGGATCTCGTGCTCCCGGCAGAGCTCGAGCAGCGGCTCGTCGTCCCGGTGCAGCAGGCTCATGTTGTTCTGGACGCAGGCGATGTCCGTGCGAGCGAGTGCGGTACGGGTCTGCTCGATGGTGACGTTGCTGAGGCCAATGCCTCCGATCAGGCCCTCCTCGCGCAGCTTGACCATCATCTGCAGCTGGTCCTCGAACGGGACCCTGGCCTCGGGCCCACCCTCCTCCTCGCCCATCACCCGCAGGTTCACCACGTCGACGCGCTCGACAGCGAGTGAGCGCAGGTTGTCCTCAACCCCCTGGCGCAGCTCGTCCGGCCGCTGCGCCGGGATCCAGCCGCCCTCGGCGTCTCGCTGCCCGCCTACCTTGCTGACCAGCACCAGATCGTCCGGGTACGGATGCAGCGCTGCGTGGATCAGCTCGTTGGCGACGTCCGGCCCATAGTATTGCGCCGTATCGATGTGGTTGACCCCGAGCTGCACCGCGCGTCGCAGCACGGCCAGCGCCGCATCTCGGTCCCGCGGCGGTCCGAACACCCGCGGTCCGGGAAGCTGCATCGCGCCGAATCCGATCCGGCGCACCGGCCTGCCGGCCAGTACCTGCGTATCTGCAGTCACGCGTCAATCCTACCCACAACTGCACTGCTCAACTTGGTGTACGTGAGCTCGAAGTGGAGCTCCCAGCTCGCGCCGTCAGGCGAGCTGTCGCCATGACCGTGGATCGTGTGCTGATCCGCTGAATGGGGGCTCGGCGGGCAGCTCCTGATCCAGCGATCATCGGCCGGCTCACAGCTCCGCCACCCGAGCCGCGAGCCAGTCGGACGCGACGGCCGCGACCGCCGCGGTGCTCCTCAGGCCGTGAGTTCCCGGGACCACGACAACCGTGCGGCCGGCACCGGCAGGGGGCAGCCCGAACGGATCGTGATCGCCCTGGATCACCAGCGTGGGGACCGGTACCGCCTCGAGCTCGGACAGGCGGCTCCTGGCGGGGTCATCGGCCCCGCCCGGCGGGTGCAGGGGGAAGGCGAGGCACAGCACCGCAGCCGCGCCGACGGCGGTCGCGGTCCGGCAGGCCACCCGTGCCCCCGACGAGCGCCCGCCGGCGATCACGGCCAGGCCGCCGAGCTCCTCGGCGCGCAGGCGCGCGAGGACCGCCGTCCAGGCCGCGTCGAGCTGACGCGCGGGGGCCGGGGAGCGCCGCCCGGCGACCCGGTAGGGCTGCTCCACCAGCGCGACGCTGATGCGCAGCGCCACGGCAGCTCGGGTGACCGCCGCGAGGTCCGGGGAGCCGACGCCGCCCCCCGCGCCGTGGCCGAGCACGAGCGCCGCCGCCGGCTGGTCGGCCCTGTGCAGCTCCACCCGGGCCGGACCGTGAGGTGTCTCGAGCTCGAGCATCGAGTCCGAGCCTAACGTGGACTCGCTCTGAGCCCGCACCGGGAGCACCGCGGCGAGGTTCGAGCTGCAACCGTTCTCGCTGGTGCGGATCGGAGCGGCCGGATGATTCGGTGTCAGGTCTTGGCGCCGAGCTCGCGCTCGACGGCCTCGAGCTCCGCCTTCATCGCCTCGGCGAGCGCCAGGGCGCCGGACAGTGGCCTGACCATGACACAGAACTCGTCGATCAGCCCGCTCTCGTCCGTGTGCAGGAAATCGCATCCCTCAAGCTCACGATCTCCCACCCGAGCCCGGAACACGAGCGCGTGGTCGGCGGCCCCGTCAGCCCCGATCTCCCGCTCGTAGCGGAAGTCCTCGAACACGCGCATGACGGCGAGCAGAATCGCCGCCAGGCTGTCACGGCCGTGGTAGGGCCGGAACACGACGGGGCTTCGAAAGACGACGTCCGCGGCCAGCAGCGCGACGATGCGATCGTGATCCCGGGACTCGACTGCGGCGCGGAACGGGTGCATCCGGGAGGAACCTTACCCGGATGAGTACTGACCGTGGGAGCCTGGACCTGAGTCCAAGCTCCCACGGCGTCCGGTCTACGTGGTCTCGGGCTCGCCGAAGACGATCAGGCCGTGCAGGATGTACACGCACAGTGCGAAGATCGCCAACGACCACCACGGGTGGGTTCCGCCGATCGACAGCAGCGACTCGAGCGCCCCGAGCGTGGCGGCCACGATCCCGATGAACCGGCCGTAGCCACCGCCGCCAAACAGTGAGAACCCGGCGGTGAGCTGAATGATGCCGATGATGATCGTGATCCAGCCCCACGTATGAAGGCTCGAGAACACGAACTGGGTGTGATCGAAGAAGTGGGCGTTGCCCACCGCTGCGATGCCGTAGATGATGTTCAGTGTCCCCGCGATCAACAGCAGGACGGCGACGAAGACTGCCCTTCCTACGCCCTTCATAGAACTCCTCTCGTCAGTCAACTGAATGCGCGAGTCCGGACTTCGTTGAGCGAGCATCCATTCCTTCTGCTGCGAGGGTTCTGCCAGAAGTGAAGGCCCTCGGCCGCAGTCCTGGCGGCGCATCAGATGTCCGAGATGCGGCGCGTCTGGGGTATCGACCGTAGTTTCAGCGGATGCCCGCTACGGGAACGGCGGGTTACGCGCTGAGATGGGTTCGAGTAGAAAACGGAGGATCCGATGTCTGACGCGCACCCGGAGCCACGATGATCTCGCCGCCGCGCACCTTCCAGGCGCTGGTCGGCCGCTACGACCGCCGAGCCTTCGAGCCTCACGGAGGCCGCGCGCACGTGCGCCTGAGCATCACCGGAGGCAGCAGCTTCGATGCGCTGCTGGAGCGCGGGAGCGCTCGGCTCGTTGCTGCGGAGGGCGGTGCGGAGGCGTCGCTCACGGCCGACCCCGAGACCTGGGCGGAGATCGCGGATGACCCCCGCGGCGGCATGCGCGCGTATCAGTCCGGGCGTTTGGAGGTGCGCCGCAACCTCCACCTCGGCGTTGGCTTCCTCGCCGCCACGAGCGGGATCCGGGACCCGGGCCGGCTGCGATTCCGGATGATCCTCACCCGCAGCGCGCGCCTGTCCACGCTGGAGGCGGGTACCGGGCCGCCCGTGCTCGCGATCCATGGGCTCGGCGCGACGAAGGGCTCGTTCCTGCCCACCGTCGCCGCGCTCGCCGACCGCTTTCGGGTCATCGCCTTCGACCTCCCTGGCTTCGGCGACTCCGACAAGCCGATCGGCGCCCCCTACAACGCCGGCTTCTTCGCCGACGCCGTCATCAACCTGATGGATGCGCTCGACCTCGACAGCGCCAACCTGATCGGCAACAGCCTGGGTGGGCGGATCGCCCTGGAGGTCGGGCTGCGCGATCCCGCGCGCGTCGATCGCCTGGCGCTGCTGGCGCCCTCGCTGGCCTGGCGCCGGCCCCGCCGTTGGGCTCCGGCGCTGCGCCTCGTGCGACCGGAGCTGGGCTTGGTCCAGCTCGCCCCCCGGGCGGTCGTTGAGGCGATCGTGCACCGGCTGATCCCGAGCGCCGACCACGGCTGGACCGCGGCGGGTGTGGACGAGTTCCTGCGGGCCTACCTCGCCCCCGCCGGCCGGGCCGCGTTCTACGCCGCCGCGCGCCACATCTACCTCGAGGCGCCTCACGGCGACGCGGGCTTCTGGACTCGGCTGCCCGGGCTCGAGCCCGATGCCCTGTTCGTCTGGGGCCGGCAGGACACGCTCGTGCCGATCGCGTTCGAGCGGCATGTCGCCGAAGCCCTCCCCCGGGCCCGTCAC
>JADGPN010000459.1 GCA_017882465.1 Solirubrobacteraceae bacterium | reverse complement strand
GTCGATCTGCGCCCAGACGGTCTCTCCGGCCCAGAAGCGTCCGACAACCCCGAACGCGATCTCGTGGGGTGGGTCCTCGCCGAGGAGCACCCAGTCACCGTGGGTTGGCATGTCGGCGAGTCGCATGGACTCCGGTGGCGGTGGCTCGCGATGCTCACGCCGAGCGATCAGTGAGACGGCCCGCTCACCCAGGCCGCGGGCGGCGAACAGCAGCCGGACGGCGACGGACTCCCGCCAAGCGCGGATGAAGTCGGCGCGGCGAGTCGCGGCGTATACGGTCGCGATGTCGCCCGGGACGATCCGGTGCTCGGCGCGGACAGCGTCGTGGCAGGGCATCAAGCGGTCAATCAGCATCGGCTCGCCGGCCGGCGGGCCGCCGATCGTCGATCGAGCTGCCACTCGGTCGACGGGGCTCGTTCGATCCTCGATCGCCATCAGAACGTCCTTTGTAGCTGGGACCCAACGCTACGACGCGGACAGCTGCTCGCCATCCGCAGTTCTCCGCGGGCCAAGGGCGGAGAAGCCACGTGTGCGGCGCTGGCCGCTTGGCGTCAAGCGGGATGTTGTTGCGCGTGCTGTCGGCGAGCCACCACGAGCCCAGCGTTCCAGCCCGGGGCGCGGCCACCGTCTGGTGATTGGATCCAATCCAGATTCAAGCCGCTGCTGGTGATCAGCCACGCGATCACCGAGTTGGAGTTCCACATTTCGCCGGCGGCCAACTCGTCCCGACCCCAAACTGGCGTCGGGAGGGAGGGCACCAAGTCAAGCAATCGGCCTGCACACTCTGGGTCATCCGTCAGCCGCCGCGGGCTATCGACCGCCTCGCCGACGTCCGGGATGACACCATCACGCCAGCGACGCACCTCGTAGCGGAAGATCCGAAAGCGCCCTGCCCAGCGCGCGCCGACCGCGCCACCGGCGGCCACGCCACGCCGCGCTCCGTCACCGCCCGGGACGGGCGCCTGCTCAATCACGAAGCGTCCCTCCGGCACGCGCACCTCAAGCGCGGAGTGGTAGAGATCACACGCCGGCCGATGCTCGAGCCGCGACACCACCGCTTCGAACACGCGACCGTTGAGACGGACGGAATGGCCACCCGCCCCCAACGGCAACCAGTACAGATCGACGCCAGCAACGGACTCACCGCGGCCGGTACTCGACTGCTCGAGGTCGTTGGTCGTCATCCGAGCAAAGGTTCTCACGACCGCACCGGGTCGATACTCAGCTGCGGACGTTCTCAGGATCTCGCTCGCTCAGAGACTCGCCGTCCGCGCTTGGCAGGGAAGGCTGGGGGGCCACCGAGATGCTCGTGCCGAAAGCGGAGCGAGGCTGCATGGTCGTCGGCTGCCGGCGCCAGCACCACGCGCTGCTGCTCTACGCCTCACGGGTCATGGCGGCGTGAATAAGGCGGTTGTCTGGTCTCGGCGAATTGCGGGGCTCGGGGACTCGTTCGGTTGTAGGGTCGTCGACGGCGCAGGTGATCAGGCGGTGAGTGCGTGGCGTAGGCGCCAGACGGCGACCGTCGTAGCGAGCACAGCGAAGCCGAGCAGGACGCCGATCTGCGGGAGGACGCTGATCAGGTCCCCGCCGTGTTTGAGCAGCTTGGAAAAGGCGTCGTTGGCCCATGCGTGGGGTGTGATGTGCGCGATCGCGCGGGCGGTTGCCGGGAACACTTCGAGTGGGGCCATCGAGCCTCCCAGCGCCGCGAGCCCGAGTCCGAGCAGGAATGCGACCGGACGGGCCTGTTCCTCGGTCTGGCATAGGCTGCCGACGAGCACGGCCGCGCCGGTGCCGACGAGGCAGAAGGACAGAATCACCGCGGCGGTGCCCAGTGGGTTTCCCCAGGTGACCCCGAAGAACAGCATCGAGCCGAGGACGATAATCAGTGCCTGAGCGAGAGCGACCGCGAGTCGGCCGAGGAGCTGGCCGACAACGATCGTCCGGGTTGAGGTGGGGGTCGAGAGGATCCGGCGGGCTATTCCGAGCCTGCGCGTCTCGATCATGAACGCCGCGCCTGTCAGCGAGGTGAAGAAGATGAACAGGACGAGCTCGGTGCTCGCGCCTTGCTGGAAGCGGCCGGTGGTGACAGCGTAGGGGCTGCCGTCGGGTGCCGTCAGGACGGCCTGTACCCGCGGTACCCGGGCGACGACCGCGTTGGCACGGGCAAGCGCGACCGCGAACGTTAGGTTCAGCTGTCGCTCCAGCACCTGGGCCGCGGCGATCGTGCGGCTTTGGTCGGCCGCGACCGATTGGACAGTCGGACGCAACTGCTGGGCGACTGAATTCGGGCGGTTGAAATAGCCGAGCGTCACGCTCTGGCCGTGCTCGAGGAGGTTGTCGTAGCCGGCGGGTATCACCAGACCTGCGTCAACGTCTCCTCGGGCAACGGCCGTCTGAAGCGAGGAGGAGCTCTGGTAGTGGATGAGCTGCGTGGAGGAGCGGTTTGCCAGCGTGGTGATGAACTGCTGTGCCAGTGGTCCGCGGTCGCGTTCGAACACGCCGATGCGGGCCTTCTGCGAGCCGCCGAACGCGGCGCCGAGCAGGAGGATGATCAGCATCGGCAGGACGAACAGGAAGAACAGGTTGCCGCGCCAGCGGAGCAGCCGGCGTAGGTCGTTCGCGGCGATCGTGATCACCTTCACGGCGCCACGAGCTTCCCGATGCGCGTGTACGCGATTGCTCCCGTGATCACGGCGACCGCCAGGATCGCGGCGGCCGGACCGAGAACGGCGCTCACCCCGGCCCCGCCGGCCATGTTCTCCAACCCCCGGATGAACCACGCCTGTGGGGTGGCCAGGCTGGCGGCGGCGAGCGCCCCACCCGCTTGGGCTACGGGGAAGAACGCGCCCCCGAGCATTCCGAGCACGAGCGCGACCATCGCCTGCCAGGACTGCGCCTGGTCGGGCGTCTTCGCGAGCGTGGCCACGAGCGTCATGATCGCCGTCGCCGCGAGCACGCCGGCTCCGATCAGGATCGCCACGCCGAGGACGTTGCCCCACTGAGCCGAGAGCAGGAAGTGGGTCGCCACCGCGAGTACGACCATGCTCACGAAGCCCACAACCAAGCTCGTAAGCAGCTTGCCGGCCAGGATCGCATTGCGGCTGATCGGCGCCACGAGGATCCGCGCGAGCGTCCCGTCGCGTCGCTCCTCGAGCAGGCTCGCGGTCCCGAATTGCACAGTGAAGAACAGAAAGAACACAGCCATCCCGGCCGCATAGAACGTCCCCGCATCGAGCTGACGGCTCTTCGTCGAGACGTCCGCGATCAGTATCGGCATGGGTATCGCGGCGGCGAGCCGGTTGCTGATCGTCCTGGCCCCCGTCGCCGCGACCACGATCCGCGCTGTGTCCGTCGCGTCCGCGAACGACCGCGCGATCGACTCGGCGACCTGCGCCCCGATCGTAGAGTCGAGGCTGCCGATCACGCGCAGAGACGCCGACCCGCCATGGCCGACCGCTGTCGAGAATCCGGCCGGCAGGACGAATGTGGCCGAGACCTTGGCCTGGTCTGCGGCACTACGCCCGGCGGCTAGCGAAGGCTCTCGGATCACGGTAATCAGCCCGCGGCGCTCGAGCGGGAGCAGCGCGTTGGTGCTGAACGCTTGCGCTGCCGGCCCGTGATCCTGATCGACCAGCCCGAACTTGAACGAGATGCGACCGCCGATCGCGTTGTGGAAGATCAGCCCGAAGATCGACGCGAGTACCAGCGGGACGACGATCGCGACCAGCAGCGCTGAGCGATCGCGCAGCCGCTGC
>JADGPN010000111.1 GCA_017882465.1 Solirubrobacteraceae bacterium | reverse complement strand
GGTGCCAGAACCTCGCCCATCGGCAGGAACCGAGCCCCGATGCCTGCCACGACCGCATCGAGATAAGCAAGGCAGCGTGCAAACCGGCTGCCACCGGTGCTGTCCTGCTGCGGGTGAGCCGTCGATGCCGTGACTCCCCATCATCTGATGTCGCACACGGCACGGAGCTGACCGCCTTTCCGTCGATCCGTGCCGGCGCCATCCGCGACGGGGTCACTCCGCTGCTGAAGCTGACCGCGCGCCTGCTGGGCGACGCGATCAAGCGCTGAGCGGGCCCCCGGGCCGCCCTTCCTGGCCGCCTGGCCCTGCCCGGCCGCCCCCGCAGGGCCGCCCCGGGACCCGCGCCAAGTCGGCGTGTCACGTCTTCGCAATTCGGGGAATGTTTCATGCGTACGCGTCGTCGTGCGTACTACAGGCAACCCGGAGCGCGTGTGATGAAAGAGATGAGGGAACCCCGGCCGCTGCTGCAGTCCTCGGAGCAGCGGCTCGTCGACGAGATGATGGAGGGCTACGTGACCTGGCGCGAGGCCTGCGCGGCGGTCGAGACCTCCTACGAGCTCTTCGGCCGGGCCGCCGGGCCCGAGCGGAAGCTGGCCTTCACCGCCTACTGCGCCGCGCTGGACCGCGAGGAGAAGGCGGCCCAGGAGTACCGGCGGACCGTGGAGCTGCTCCCCGGGGCCTGACCGGCGCCCACCCGGGCCCTGACCCGCCCGCACCCGGGCCCTGACCCGCCCGCCGCCAGGACCTGCCGCAGTCCCCGTCCGGGCCGGCGCGGCGCAGCCGGTCGCGTACCCTTAGTCTCCGAATGCCCGCCCAGGCCTACACCGGCAAGGAATGCGTCTGCCAGCTCCGCAGGGGGATCTGCGACCAGTCCTGCGTGAAGGGGATGCTGGAGACGCCGTTCTACATCGCCTGCCTGCGGCTGAGCGGCCGCAAGTGCCTGGTCGTGGGGGGCGGCGAGATCGGGCTGGAGAAGGTCGAGGGCCTGCTGGCCTGCGACGGCAGGGTCACGCTGATCGCACCGGGGGCCCGTCCCGAGCTGGCCCGGCTGGCGCTCGAGGGCTCGATCGCCTGGGAGCGGCGCGAGTACGAGTCCGGCGATCTCGAGGGCGCGTTCATGGCCATCGCCGCCACCGACGACACCGATGTCAACGTCCGCGTGTTCGATGACGCCGAGCGCCGGGCGATGCTCGTGAACGTCGTCGACGTCCCGCCGCTGTGCAACTTCATCCTCCCGGCGATCGTCCGTACCGGGCCCCTGGCGATCGCGATCTCCACCGCCGGCGCCTCGCCCGCGCTGGCCAAGCGCATGAAGCGGGAGATCGGCGAGCTGTTCGGCGAGCAGTACGCCGAGCTGGCGATCATGCTCAACGACGCGCGAGGCTGGGCCAAGGCCACGCTCCCGACCTACCAGGACCGCAAGGAGTTCTTCGAATCGATCGTCAACGGCGATCCGGATCCGGTCGACCTTCTGCGCGCCGGTGACCTCGACGCCGTGCGTGACCTGATCACCGCCGCTCAGCGGACCCACGCCCCGGCGTGACGGGCGAGTCCGCGTGACCGAACAGCCGGCGCAGCTGACGCACTTGGACGACAGCGGCCAGGCCCGCATGGTCGACGTCGGCGAGAAGCCGGTGACCGAGCGCCGGGCGATCGCGCAAGCGGTGCTGCGCGTCACTCCGCGCACCGCCGAGGCGATCATCGCCGGCGAGGCCCCCAAGGGCGACGTGATCGGCGTGGCCCGCATCGCCGGGATCCAGGCGGCCAAGCGGACCTCCGAGCTGATCCCGCTGTGTCATCCCCTGGCCCTCTCCTACGTGGGCGTGGAGGGCGAGATCGACGCGTCGGCGGGCGAGATCAGGCTGACCGCGGAAGCGCGCACGACCGGTCCCACCGGGGTCGAGATGGAGGCGCTGACCGCCGCCTCGGTTGCGGCACTGACGGTCTACGACATGGTCAAGGGGATCGAGCGGGGAGCGTCCATCGCCGAGGTCGTGCTGCTGGAGAAGTCCGGCGGCCTCTCGGGCGAGTGGCGGCGCCGCGAGCCCTCCGCGTAAAGCCCTGAGAGCCTGTCTCAAGACGCTTGCTCGATCCGGCGCTCGCCAGCCACGCACCCCGTCTTGAGGCTCTAAGCTCGCCCGCGATGCAGACGGCGATCATCACGATCTCGACCTCGGTCGCGGCCGGCCGGACCGAGGACACCTCGGGCTCGATCCTGGCCGAGCTGGCCACGGCCGCCGGCGCCGAGATCGTGGCGCGGGAGGCCGTGACCGACGACCGTGAGGCGATCGAACAGCGACTCAGAGCGCACGCGGCGGCGGGCATTCCGCTGGTGTTCACGACCGGCGGCACCGGCCTCACGCCGGACGACGTCACCCCGGAGGCGACGCGGGCGGTGATCGACCGTGAGGCGCCCGGGTTCGCCGAGGCGATGAGGGCCGAGTCGCTCAAGCACACGCCGCTCGGAATCCTGACCCGCGGAGTGTCCGGAATCGCGGGACGGACGCTGATCATCAACTTCCCGGGCAATCCGAAGGCGATCCACGAGCTGTTCGGAGTCATCGCTCCGACGCTCCGGCACGTCGTCGCGACGCTGCAACGCGAGGGTGGCAGAAGCGCCGGCCATTGAGCTGCGCGGACTCGCTCGCCACTTCGGCGAGCGGACCGCGCTGCGGGATGTCTCCGTCCTCGTCCCAGCCGGAGCGACGCTGGCCGTCCTGGGCCGCAACGGGGCCGGCAAATCGACCCTGCTGCGGATCCTGGCCACGCTGCTGCGTCCCCATCACGGCGAGGTCTCCGTGCTCGGCGAGTCGCTGCCGAAACGGGCCTTCGCGGTCCGCGGCCGGCTGGGCCTGCTGGCCCACGAACCACTGCTCTACCGCGACCTCAGCGGGCGCGAGAACCTGCGCTATCACGCCCGCCTCTACCGCCTCGACCCGGCCCGGGTCGAGCAGCTGCTCGAGGCCGTGCGCATGGACAGCCGCGCCGATGATCCGGTGCGGCTCCTCTCACGCGGGATGGTCCAGCGCCTGGCCATCTGCAGAGCCGTGCTGCACGACCCCGAGGTGCTGCTGCTCGACGAGCCGCGCGCCAATCTCGACCCGGCCGCAACCGATCTCGTCGAGCCGCTGATCGGCCGCGCCGCAGGCCGCACCCGGGTGCTGACCAGCCACGATCCGCAGGCCGCGCTGGCCGAGGCCGATATCGCGCTCGGCCTGCGCGACGGCCGGCCCGCCTTCCTCTCGCCGGCGGCCGAGGTGACTCCCGAGCAGGTGCGGGAGCTGTACTCGTGAGAACCGCTGTGGCGGTGCTGCGGAAGGACCTGTTGGTCGAGCTGCGCACATTCGAGACGGTGCCGGCGATGGCTCTGTTCGCGCTGACCACGTTCGTGATCTTCCATTTCGGCCTCGGTCGCGCCACGCTCAGCGGCCAGCTTGCGGCCGGGGTGCTGACGGTGTCGGTGCTGTTCTCGGGGATGCTCGGGATCAACCGGCTGTTCGTGACCGAGCGCGAGCAGGGTGGGTTCGATGCCTTCCTGCTGGCGCCCGTGGACCGCACCTCGCTACTGCTGGCCAAGGCCGCCGCGCTGTTCACGTTCCTGGTGGTGCTGGAGCTGATCGCTGTTCCGGCGTTCGGGCTGCTGTTACTGGGGCCCTCGCTGGGACCGGCGCTCCCTGGCCTCGCCCTGGTCCTCCTGCTGGCCGATCTCGGGATCGCCGTGATCGGGACGCTGGTGTCGGCAATCGCCGTCCACACCCGCGCCCGCGACCTGATCGGGCCGGTGGTCGGCCTGCCGCTGCTGATCCCGGCGCTGATCGCGATGGCCCGGGGAACGGCGGCGCCGCTGGCCGCCAACGGCGCCGCTTCGGTGCCATTGAAGTGGCTCGAGGTCCTGGCACTTTATGATGTGGTATTCGCACTGCTCGCCTACGCAGTGTTCGACTTCCTGCTGGAGGACTGAGCTCTCTTGCCGCCCACGCCCAATTACGGGAAGGGCCTTCGCGGCCTCTCTCTCGCCACTGTCGTGACGCTGAGCGTCGCGTTCGCGCTGGTCTTCTTCTACGCGCCTCTCGATGCCGACCAGGGTTTCGTGCAGAAGATCTTCTATCTCCACGTCCCGCTGGCCATCGTCGCGCTGTGCGGCTTCGTCCTCGGCGGGGTGTTCGCGATCGGGCACCTGCGCACCGGCGAGCGGATCTGGGACATGCGCTCGTACGTCGCGATCCACATGTCGCTGATCTTCGCCGTCGGCGCCCTGATCACCGGATCGATCTGGGCCAAGGCGTCGTGGGGCCATTGGTGGGTGTGGAATGAGCCGACGCTGGTCTCGTTCCTGATCGTCTTCCTGCTGTTCGCGACCTACCAGCCGCTGCGCTTCTCGATCGACGACCCCGAGCGCCAGGGCCGCTACGCCAGCGTGTTCGCGATCGTGGCCGCGGCGTTCGTACCGCTGAACTTCATCGCCGTGCGGCTCGCGCAGGGCTTCGTTCACCCGCGGGTGCTGACGCTCGGCGGCGGCAACCTACCCGGCCCGATGCGGCTCACGTTCCTGATCTCGCTGGCGGGAATCGCGCTGCTGTTCGCGACCCTGTGGAAGTACGAGATGACGGCCAAGCACACGCGCATGCAGCTGCGGGCGCTGCGCCGTCGCGTGCTCGGCGAGGACACGGTCAGGCCTCTCGGACGCAGCGCGGCGCCATCATGACCGCGCTCGTCGTGGCCGTGGCCCCGGCTCTGCCACTGCACACCGCGGGCAAGTACGTCGCCGGCGCCTACATCGTGTTCGTGGCGCTACTGCTGATCTACGTCGCGATCATGGGCATCCGGCTGCGCCGGACCGAGCGCGACCTGGTCGAGCTGGGCCGCGAGCTCGATCGGCGCCGGGACGCCGACTCCGGGCGCGACCTCGAGCCGGTGCCATGAGCGAGCTGCTGGCGATCGGCGTCTCGCACAAGACCGCGCCGGTCGAGGTAAGGGAGCGGCTGGCGCTGCCGGACAAGCGTTCGGTGGAGTTCCTCAGGGAGCTGCGCGGGGCCGCCGACGTGCACGAGGCGGTGGCGATCTCGACCTGCAACCGGACGGAGATCTATCTCGTCGTCGGTGACCCGGTCGAGGCCGAGAGCGTGGCGCTGTCGATGCTCGCCCGGCAGGCCGGGATTCGGCCCACGGCACTTGCCTCGGCGATCTATTCGCACCGTAACTGCGACGCCGCGCGCCATCTCTATCGCGTCACCTCCGGCCTTGATTCGATGATCGTCGGCGAGGCCGAGGTCCAGGGCCAGGTCAAGCGCGCCTACGACAGCGCGCTCGGCAAGGAGACCACGGGCCCACTCACCAACCACCTGTTCAAGGCCGCGCTGGCGACCGGCAAGCGGGTGCGCTCGGAGACCGCGATCGGCGAGCGGCACCTGAGCCTTCCCGGCGTCGCCGTCGGACTGGCCCTCGAGCAGCTCGGCGAGCTGTCGGGCCGCCGGGTGCTGCTCGTCGGGACGGGCGAGACGGGCGAGCTGACCGCCCGGGCGCTGGCCGACAGCGGCGTCAAGACGGTGTTCGTGGCCAACCGCCGCCGCGACCGGGCCCTGGGCCTGGCGAAGCGGTACGGGGGAGAGACGGCGTCATTCGACGAGCTCCCGCGCGAGCTGGAGAACGCGGACATCGTGGTGACGGCGACGTCCTCGCCGCATCTGGTGCTGGAGGGGCAGGAGCTGGCGTCGGTGATGGAGGACCGCCTGCACCGCCCGCTGCTGCTGATCGATCTGGCTGTCCCGCGTGACATCGACTCCTCAGCGGCCGGTATCGCGGGGGTCTCGTTGTACGACATCGACGATCTCCAGGCGGTGATCGCGCGCAACCGCAAGGTGCGCCTGGCCGAGGCCCGCAAGGCCGAGGGCATCATCGAGGAGGAGATCCAGCACTTCGCCGCCTGGCTCGGCGGCCTTGAGGTCCTGCCGACGCTCGCCGCGCTGCGGACCCGATCGGTGGAGATCGCCGAGCAGGTGGTGCGTGACAACGCGGGCAAGTGGGAATCCGCCTCGCCGCGCGATCTGGAGCGGATCGAGGCGGTGGCCAAGGCCGTGGTCAACCGGCTCCTGCACGAGCCGACGGTGCGGATGAAGGAGCTGCGCGACGACCGCGTTCACGCCCGGATGCAGCTGGTCCGAGAGCTGTTCGCGCTCGAGGGCGAGGACGCGGGGCTCGGCTTGCACCAGGCATCTGCTCCCGCCCCCGATGTGGAGCTCGCCGAGGTGAGAGCTCTTCCGGCGCGCCACCGCCAGCGACCCTGATGCGGATCGGTACGCGGGGGAGCGCCCTCGCGCTGGCCCAGGCATCGTGGGTCGCGGACAGGCTCGAGCGGGACGCTGAGATCGTCACCATCACCACCTCGGGCGACCGGGGTGCGGAGGCCGAAGACAAGTCCCGCTGGGTGTCGGAGCTGGAGCGGGCACTGCTGGCCGGTGAGATCGACCTGGCCGTGCACTCGGCCAAGGACGTGCCGGCGGAGCTTCCCGAGGGGCTCCAGCTGGTGGCGATACCCGAGCGGGCCGATCCCCGCGACGCGATCTGCGGCGCTCCGTCCCTGAGCGCGTTGGCGCCGGGCGCGACCGTGGGCACGAGCAGCCTCCGCCGCCAGGCGCAGGTCCGGGCCGAGCGAGAGGATCTCGAGGTGATCGCGATGACCGGCAACGTGGACACGCGCCTGCGCAAGCTCGCCGAGGGGCAGGTGGACGCGCTCGTGCTCGCACTCGCGGGCCTGCAGCGTCTGCGCCGCGCCGACGAGGCCGACGGCGTGCTCGACGGATTCATCCCCGCCGCCGGCCAGGGGGCGCTCGCCCTGGAGGCACGGATCGGAGCCCTGGCGCCGGAGGTGCTGGGACACCTCGTCGATCTCGAGGCGAGCGTGTGCGTCGCGGCCGAGCGCGAGCTCGTGCGTGTGCTGGGGGCTTCGTGCAACACGGCGGTCGGCGCCAGCGCCCGCCCGCTCGGCGGTGAGGGCTTCGAGCTGCGTTGCTGGGTGGGATTGCCCGACGGATCGGCCTGGCTCGAGGACCGTCTCGAGTCGGAGGCGGCGCAGTTCGCCGGCGCCGGGGTGACGGTCGCCGAGCGGATGCTCAGCGCTGGGGCTGCCGAGCTGCTCGAGGCGACGCCGTGAGCGGGCGGGTGTACCTCGTCGGCGCGGGGCCGGGAGACCCGGGGCTGCTGACGGCGCGCGCGCTGGAGCTGATCGCCGCCTGCGACGTGATCGTCTACGACCGGCTGATCCCCGACTCCGCGCTCGACGGCGCACGCGCCGACGCCGAGCTCCACAACGTCGGGAAGGAGGGCGGCGGCCCGTCGAAGCCGCAGGAGGAGATCGAGCGGTTGCTGGTCGAGCGCGCGGGCGCGGGCCGGACGGTCGTGCGGCTGAAGGGCGGTGACCCGTTCGTGTTCGGTCGCGGCGGCGAGGAGGCCGAGACGCTCCGCGCCGCCGGGATCCCGTTCGAGGTCGTGCCCGGGGTCACGGCGGGAGTCGCGGCGCCGGCCTACGCCGGGATTCCCGTCACCCACCGGGACGCCGCCAGCTCGGTGGCCTTCGTGACCGGTCACGAGGATCCGGCTAAGCCCGAGTCGGCGCTCGACTGGGGAGCGCTGGCTCGCTTCCCGGGCACGCTGGTCGTGTACATGGGCGTGCGTCAGCTGGGCGCGATCAGCGAGCGGCTGATCGAGGGAGGGCGCGACCGTGACGAGCCCGCGGCCGTGATCCAGCGCGGCACGTTCCCGGATCAGCGGGCGGTCGGCGGCACGTTGGAGACGATCGCGGCTGTGGCCGCGCGGGAGCGCGTGCGTGCGCCGGCGATCGCCGTCTTCGGGGCGGTCGCGGCGCTGCGCGAGCGCCTGCAGTGGTTCGAGCGCCGCCCGCTGGCCGGGATCACGGTGGCGGTCACACGGGCACGCGCCCAGGCCAGCGGCCTGGCCGCCCGCCTGCGCGAGCTCGGAGCCACCACGGTCGAGGCGCCGGCGATCCGGATCGTTCCGGTCGACGGGCCGGCGCCGGACCTGGGCCGCTACGACCTCGTGTGCATGACCAGCCCGAACGGCGTGCGGCTGCTGTTCGAGCGGCTCGCCGCGGCCGGCCTCGACGCACGTGCCCTGGCCGGGGCTCGGGTCGCGGCCATCGGCCCGGGAACCGCTCGGGCGCTGCGCGAGCAGGGCGTGACCGCGGACATCGTTCCCGAGCGGTTCGTGGCCGAGGGGCTGGTCGAGGCTCTGGCCGGCGTGCCGGTGAAGCGCGCGCTGATCGCCCGGGCGGCCGAGGCCCGCGACGTGCTCCCGGACGCCCTGCGGGAGCGTGGGGCGGAGGTCGACGTGGTGAAGCTGTACGAGACGGTCGCCGAGCCACTGTCGGAGGCGGAGCTCGCGGCGGCCCGAGCCGCGGACTACGTCACCTTCACCTCGTCATCGACGGTGCGCTTCTTCCTGCAGTCGATCGACGGCGAGCTGCCGCCCGGCGTCCGCCTGGCCAGCATCGGTCCCGTCACCAGCGAGTCGCTGCGCGAGCGCGGTCTCGAGCCCGACGTGGAGGCGACCCGACACGACATCGACGGTCTGATCGACGCTCTGGTCGCCGACGCGGCTCAGAGGGCCGCTTCGCGATGACCCCGCCGGTGATCACCTTTCTCTCCGATTACGGGCTCGACGATGACTTCGTCGGCGTCTGCCACGGCGTGATCGCCTCGATCTGTCCCGAGGCCCGGGTGATCGACATCACGCATGGAGTCCCGCGCCACCAGGTCCGCGCCGGGGCGGTCGTGCTGCGCAGCTCGCTGCCGTTCATGCCGGTCGGCGTGCACCTGGCGGTTGTGGACCCGGATGTCGGAGCAGAGCGCCGCGCGGTCGCCGTCGGCCTCGCGGATGGCCGGCGGCTGGTCGGGCCGGACAACGGCCTGCTCTCGCTGGCGGCTCAGGCCCACGGAGGGATCGTCGAGGCGGCCGACATCGCCCGCTCGCCGTTTCGGCTGGAGCCGCTGTCGGCGACCTTTCACGGGCGCGACATCTTCGCGCCGGTTGCGGCCCGGCTGGCCGCCGGAGCGCGGCTCGCGGACGTCGGAGCGCCGTGTGATCCGGAGCGCCTCGTCTCCATCGAGCTGCCGCGGCCGGTGCGTCAGGAGCAGGCAGTGGTGGCCCATGCCGTCTACATCGATCGCTTCGGCAACGTGGCTCTCGACGTCACGCACGAGGATCTGGCCGAGGCCGGCCTGAGGCTGGGCCGGCTCGTGCAGCTCGAGTCGGGCCGGGGGCCGCTCACGGCTCACTTCGTGCGCACCTTCGCCGACGTCGGCGAGGGCGAGCTGCTGGTGTACGAGGACGCCTCCCGGATGCTCGCGGTGGCGGTGAGCAAGGAGAGCGCCGCCAAGCGTCTCGGGCTGGCAGTCGACGACGAGCTCCGGATCGCGCCGGCGTGAGCGCGTCTCGCACCGCGAAGCCGCCCCGGCTCGGGTATCCCCGCCTGCATCTTCGCCGCGCCACCTCGACCAACGACCGCGCTCGGGCGCTCGCATCCCACGGGGCGCCTCACGGCACGCTGGTGACCGCCTCCGAGCAGTCCGCAGGCCGCGGGCGCCAGGGCCGCGCCTGGGCCGCGCCCGCCGGCACCTCTCTGCTGTGCTCGGTGGTGATCCGCGATCCCTCACGGTTGCTGCCGCTTGCCGCGGGCGTTGCCGTGGCCGAGCTGGTGGGACCGCAGGCGCAGGTGAAATGGCCCAACGACGTCCTCGTGGGCGGCCGCAAGATCGCGGGCATCCTGGTCGAGGGACGCCCGCAGGAGGAGTGGGCCGTGCTCGGGATCGGCCTCAACGTGGCCGTGCGGCTGCAGGACCTGCCCGGTGATCTGCGCGACCGTGCGGCGACGATGGGGCTCGGGCCGGACGCGCTCGAGCCGGTGCTGGGGCGTCTTCTGGCCCAGCTCGAGCGGTGGACGTCCGCCGACGCCGCGGCGGTGCTGGCCGCTGTGCGCGCCCGCGATGCCCTGATCGGGCGGCGGATCCGCTGGGCCGCGGGCGAGGGTCAGGGCGCCGGGATCGATGGGGACGGCCGCCTGGTCGTTCTCACCGCCGGCGGCCGCGTGGCGCTCACCGCCGGCGAAGTGCACCTCAAGGCCTGACCGCACGCCTTGCAGACACTTAGAGTCGCCAACATCAGACATGTTGGGCCTCCTGCATCTGCCGCCGACCATCCGACGCATCCGGAGGCGAACAGGGGCCGGTTGCGTCAGCCGGACCGCCGTCCGCGGCTCGCCGCCTACCCAAGGCGCCCGAGAGAGTCCCGCACTTCAGTGTGGGGATGAATCGGGCGGGCGCCTCAAGCGGGGCGGTGTTGGGATTCGATGTGATGTTTGAGCAGTTGAGTGGAGCGCCGCCGACGCTGGCGGCGTAGTAGCTCGGGGATCAGAGATGGCGGCGGCATACGCGTCGCAGCTGGGGAAACTCACGGCGGAGCACGTACGCGGAGCGGCGTCTGGCCGTGCGCAACGGCGTGCTCCGGGTCGCCTCTCGCTTCATGCGATGACGGGGCCTGGATACCCCGGGGCGTCACTAGCTCCGGACGACATCAACCGACGCCGGCGAGCGGGATCAGCATCGGCCGGTAGGCCAGCCACTTGCCGACCAGCACGCCCCACTCGGTGCGCAGCATCGAGAGCGCCGCGGCCATGTCGCCGACGGCTGGTGGCCATTCGCGTTGGATTGCGTCGGCATCGGCGGCAACCTGTTTCCGTCTCGACGCCAAGCAGCAGCAGCCGTCTTGGGGTGCCGTTAAGGAACGTGGCACCAACCGCCAAGTAGCGTTCGCGGGCCCACGCCCCTCCGGCGGGGCTCACTCGTCCTCGTCGTCGGGGGTGGGGCGGCTGGCTGGCGCTGAGAGCAAGGCGCCGGGTCATGTTTCGTTCAGTGAGCGGGTCACGCGGTTGAGCGGCCGCCGGCGCGTTCGATGGTTCGGTAGACCGTGGATCGGCCGACGCCGAATTGCTCTACGAGCTCGGCTGGGTTCTTCGTGCCCGCGACCAGGTGCGCCTCCTGGCGGGCACTCAGTTTCGGCTTGCGGCCGCGGAGCTTTCCTGCGGCGCGCGCGACGGCCAGGCCTCCCGGGTGCGCATCTTGATCAGGTCCGATTCGAATTCGGCGACCATCGCCAGGACGTTGAACAGGAGTCGGCCCACGGGGTCGTTCGGGTCGTGGACCGAGCCGCCGAGGTTGAGCCTGACCTGGAGGGTCGTGAGCTCGTCGACGATGTCGCGGGTGTCTGGGAGCGACCGGGCCAAGCGGGCCAGTTGGTCACGACGAGGGTGTCGCCGGAGCGGCAGGCGCCAGTGCCTCACGAAGGCCGGGGCGCGCCCGGTTGGTGCCGGTCAGGCCGTGGTCGACGTAGATCCGCTCGGGAGCGACGCCGAGCGCTGCCAGAGCATTGCGCCGCGCGGTGAGGTCTTGGCCCTCGGTGGAGACCCGGGCGTAGCCAATGTTGAGACCGGTCACCCGGCGAAGTGTGCCGTATGACGCCCCTTTGCGGGATTTCAATTCGGACGGGTCTATCGGGACGAGCTCGAGCCACCAGAGACTGGGCGGGCGCTCTTGGGATCGTCGTCCCGATAGCCGATCGGCTTGCGGAACGCAATGTAAGGCTTACACCGCGGGGCCGCACGGGAGCTCGGTGGCATACTGGTGGTGTGGAATCGCTGCTTGACCGAGCCTTGGACTTGGAGGATCTCTATGCCACGCCCGAGGACGGCAACCGCTACGAGATTCTGGACGGGGCCTTGGTGATGAGCCCGCCGCCGGGCTCAATCCATCAGATCGTCGCCGCCGAGTTGGCCGCCTTGCTCAGGGAAGGGGCGCGCGCTGAGGGGCTTCGAGCGTTGTTCGCTCCTCTGGCCTGGCGCATCGGGTCGGGTCAGGTTCCCGAGCCCGACTTGATGGTGGTGACGCCCGATGCCATCGGCCCGCGGGCCATCGAGCGCCCGCCGGTCTTGGTCGTCGGGATCCTCTCTGCCAGCGGCAGAGGCCGCGACCTCTCTGAGAAGCGCCGTATTTACGCCGAGGGACGGGCCGCGTGGTACTGGATCGTGGATCCTGACGAGCCCAGCCTCACGGTGCTTCGCTTGGTCGGCGACGCCTATGAGGACGAAGCCCGAGTCACCGGCTCGGAGGCTTACGACACCGAGCAGCCGTTCCCGGTTCGCGTGGTGCCAGCGGATCTGCTGCGCTGATCGCCCCTGACCGGACGACTCCGCAGACCGCCCGGCGAACAGCGCCCGCTGCTGGCTCTTCCTGCCAGCAGTTCCCGGGAGCGATCGCGTGATGGTCGCCGCCCAGTTTCCAAGGAGCTGCTCGTTTGCGGCTGGTGACACGGTTCTTACCAACGACCCAACTCGCGCTGGATCACCGAGTACGGCACTCGCGCGCCCGGCAGCCCCGTCTCCTGCGCGGTCGGCGAGCGACCAACATCGCGCGCCCAGCGAACCAGCTCGGCGCGGATCTTCTTCCTGGTCCACCGGGGTCTCCTCAGTAACCGCG
>JADGPN010000458.1 GCA_017882465.1 Solirubrobacteraceae bacterium | reverse complement strand
TTCTGCAAGATCGCGTGCTCCACCGGCAACTCCTGGCGCGCGTCGCGAAGAAAGGCGCGCTCGTCCGCAATCTGTTGGGGCGGGAACACTACGACCTGATGGTTGTCGTGTTCACCGAGACCCACTCCGGCGGGCATCAGTTCTGGAAGTACCGCCACGACGCGAACTCCGATCTCCACCACGCCATCCGCGATGTCTATCAAGCCACGGACCGCGAATTGGGTCAACTGCTCGCCCAGTTGCCCGCTGAAACGAATGTCATCATCACCTCGTCGGTCGGCTTGGAAGATTACTATCCCACCGGCGGATTGACCGAAGCATTCTGCCGGCAACTCGGCTATCAGGTTGCGCCCGCGCCCGGTCCGGTTTCGTGGAAACCGCTGGACGTGGCGCGGCGCGTCCTGCCGGAATCTGTGCGCGTGTCGCTGAGCCGGCGGCTGTTGTCCCGCGACCAACGCGAGCAGTTAATGGCTGAACAGTTCCGCCGCGCGACCGACTGGACGCGGACGACGGCGTTTGCGATTCCGACGTTTTACGCCGGCCTGATTCGCGTCAATCTCCGGGGCCGTGAGCCGCAGGGCATCGTCGCGCCGGGGGCGGAGTACGAAGCGTTGCTCGACCGGCTGGAGGTGGATTTGCGGCAACTGACCGATCCCGTGACCGGTGCGCCCGCCGTCCGAGACATCTCGCGTCCCGGCCGCTTGTTCGGCCAAAGCCCACCGGCCGCCCCAAAATGCTCTTCGCGCTCGGCAGCCGGGTCGGGCTCATCCCCCACCCAGCCGCCGAGGCCTCCGAACGGATCCTGCTCGTCGAAGGGCCCCCCGACATGATCGCCGCCCGCTCCCGCGGACTACCAGCGATCGCGGTGCCCGGCGACCACGCGTGGCGGTCAACATGGGGGGACCTCCTCGCCCGCCGCCACGTCACGATCGTCATGGACGCCGACACCCAAGGCCGCGCGGCCGCTCGTCGAATTAGCGCCAACCTCGCCAACCATGCCTATCCGCGCATCGTTGAGCTCGCGCCGCTACGCGACGACGGATACGACCTCACCGACTGGCTCCTCGACCACTCAGAGCACGTCGACGTCGACGCGCTCGCCACAAGCGCGTCCATCCATCGCAACACCTGCCAACCATGAACGCCACCCCGATCCCAAGGCCCGACGACTACACCCAACAAGCGGCCACCGCCGTGCTCGCGGCCGCCCGCTCCGAGCACGACTTTCCAGGATGGCTCGCCACCGTCCTCGCACAGGTAGCGAGCGAGCTCGGATCCTCGGACGCCATCACCGCCGGACGGCCCGGCTCCTGGGAAGCCGACCTCGTCCAGCAGCCCAACAAAGGCACCGTCGGCTACGACGACGAGCTCCTGTCGGACTACGGAGGCCCGCTGCGGTGACGACAAGCGGACTCTTTGAGGATCCGGGAGACCCGATCATCGCGCTCCTGGCCGATCAGATCGCCGACCGCCTCGCGCAGAGGCTCGGTCCGCGGCTCGCCGACATCATCGAGCCGGGCGGGCCGAATGTCGTCGCCCCAGCAGACGAGACCGAAAGTCGCGACGGGCTGTGGACCGCGCGGCACGTCGCTGCGCACTACCGCGTGGATGTGCGCTTCGTCTACCAACACGCAGATGAGCTCGGCTGTGTACGCCTCGGCGGCGGGCCTCGCCCTCGCCTTCGATTTGACCCACGGGCGGTGCGCGAGCGCTGGCCCGCCGTAGGACAAGCGCGGCTGGTGGCAAGCACGCAGCGCACACGAACCAAATCCGGAGCTCGCCGCGCCAAACCACGCGGCTACGAGCTGCTCGAATTCGATCGCGAGACATGAGCCCACGCCGACATACACTCCCCGCGGAAGGCCCGCGATCCGGCGCGGCCGGGCGGGCGACTCGGAACGACGAGGAGGCCCCAGTGGAGAAACGAGCGCTCGGCGAAATCCGTGTGCATCAGCGTCAGGACGGCTTGCGCACCTACAGCTTGCGCTTCCGGGTCAACGGCAAGCGGCGGAGCATCACTCTCGGCACGGACGCCGAAGGATGGAGCGACCGCCGCGCGGAGCGCAAGCTCGAGGACGTGCTGGCGGAGATCCGAGTCGGCATGTGGCGGCCGCCAGCGCCGCCGGAGGCGAGTGACGAACGCGAGATGACGTTCCATGAGTTCGCCTCCCGCTGGTGGGCGGCGCGTAAGGGAGAACTGCGACACAAGACGCAGCTCGACTACGAGTGGCAGCTGCAAAAGCACCTGCTGCCGTTTTTCGCCGACTATCCGGTGTCTGAGATCGACCTCCCATTGGTGGAGCGCTACCGCGAGGACAAGCTCATCGAGCGCGAGCGAGTGCGCGCCGCCGCTGAGGCTGGCCACCCCATACGCGACAAGCGGGGCCAGCGTCGGATGCCGATGAGCAACGGGAGCATCAACAAGACGCTCGTCACCCTCGCCCAGATTCTGGAGAGTGCTGTCGAGCGAGGCCTGGTGGACTCGAATCCAGCCAGCGGGAGACGGCGTCGACTGAAGACCTCAAAGCCGGTCCGCCGCCACTTGGAAGCAGACGACCTCAAGGAGTTGCTTTCTGTCGCCGCGGAGATGGACCGAACCTCCCCGCGCTATCGGATCGGCCGGCGGCCGATGATCGCCGTGATGGCCAAATCGGGACTCCGCGTGACCGAGATGTGCATGCTTCGGTGGCGGGATGTAGACGTCCACCACCAGAGGCTCATCATCGGGCACGCCAAGACCGACGCCGGCGTCCGCGAGGTCGACCTCAGCCTCGACGTAATGGAAGAGCTGATGACATGGCGAGCCAGCTGCAAGACCAGCGATCCGGATGGATTCGTGTTCGCGACGGTCAGCGGCCGCCCGCGGGACAAGGACAACGTTCGGCAGAGAGTTCTGGGTCCGGTCTTGAGAAAGGCCAATGCGCTGCGAGAGCAGCGTGGACTTGCCCCAATCGCCCAGGTCAGTCCACACGCCCTGCGCCGCACGTACATCAGCCTGTTGATCGAGGCGGGAGCGCCGCTCCCGTACGTGATGCGCCAGGTCGGACACGAGGACTCGCGGACCACCCTCGAGGTGTACGCCCAGGTCCAGCAGCGGCTCAACCGCGACCAGGTGCACCAGGCGTTCGACGATCTGCTCGCCAGCGCCGGCGAGCAGGCAGAGGTTCCGACCGAAGGTCGCGAAAAGATGTCGTCGTCGACGGTGTCGGCGAGCTTCGGTGACGCTGAATTCAGCGTCACCGAAGGCAGTGAAGATACGCGTGGTCCGCGCAAGTGGTCCACGGAAGCCAAGTAGATGCTCCGAGGATGACGCGCAGCACACCCACACAACAGAAAAGCCCCGCAAAAGCGAGGCTTTTATGATGGAGCTAGCCGGGCTCGAACCGGCGACCTCCTGGGTGCGATCCAGGCGCTCTCCCAACTGAGCTATAGCCCCTTGCCGCGGCGCTGTGCCGCGCGGACTGAGGACAGTTTACCCCGGGTCTGCGGCGCTTGGAGGCGCCTCGGCCGGCGGGAAGGCAACCGGTGCTGTGGGAACGGCGCGCCCTGACCGATCGTTTCAGCACCGGCAGGGATTGATGCATGCGTTTTCGTAGCGACGTCGACAACTTCAAGTCGGTGAACGACACCTACGGGCACCCTCAGATGGATGTGGTGCTCAAGCAGGTGGCCCGAGTGGTCCGTAAGAGCTCAATGATGCCGACTCCCCGGCGCGCTATGGGGGTGAGGAGATGGCCCTGATGCTTCTCCACACCGATCTG
>JADGPN010000110.1 GCA_017882465.1 Solirubrobacteraceae bacterium | reverse complement strand
ACGGGTGGTGGTGGCGGCGCCACGGGTGGTGGTGGCGGCGGTGCGACTGGCGGTAGCAGCGGCAGCGGCAGCGGCGGCGCCGGTCTCGGCGGCGGCTAGCGAATCCCCCGCCACGATCCGCACCCAGCCGCCCGCGGGCAGCCCAACCGCCCGCGCTCAGGCCACGCTCACGCGCCCCGGCGGCTGGGACAGAAAGCGGCTCCCGACGGCGCAGAACCGCCACGGCAGCTCGATCGCCTTGCTGATCCCGACTCGCGTCCCCGCGGACACGTCGACCGAGCGCCATTGCGGCGGGCGCTCGGAGATCCTCACCGGTCCCCGGATCAGATCGCTCCCGTTCAGCTCGAGTCCGATCCCGAGTGCCTGGGTGAGCTTTCCCGGCCCCGAGCACAGCGCCTCGATCCGCTCGAGGCCGCGCCGCTCGTGCATCAACGCGAGCCCGGTCAGTGGCTCCAGGGCGCGGATCAGCACCGCCGAGCCGGATCCCTCGGGCTCGGTGACCGCGTTCAGCAGGGCGTGGATGCCATACGAGCGGTACACGTACGCGACACCCGGCGGCCCGAACAGGACGCGGGTGCGAGCGGTCAGACCGACGAAGGCGTGGCACGCCGGCTCGGAGTCGTGGTAGGCCTCGGTTTCGACGATCACGCCGGAGGTGGGGCTGTGCGTCACCACGCACCCGACCAGGTCACGGGCGACCTCGAGCACCGGGCGGTCGTAGAAGGCCGTGTTCACCGGGCGGAGAGGGCCTCGCGAGCCCGCTCGAGCTGCTGGCGCACCCGCTGGAGGCTGGTCCCGCCCTCGGAGATCTTCGACTCCAGCCAGGCGCCGTCGCTGAGCACTGCGTAGTACTCGTCGTCGAGCAGCTCGGAGTGGCCGGCCAGCTCCTCCCGAGTCAGCTCCGACAGCGTCATGCCCTGCTCGATCGCAGTCCGCACGAGCCCCGCGACCACCCCGTGCGACTCCCGGAACGGCATCCCGCGGCGCACCAGCAGGTCCGCGATGTCGGTGGCGGCGAGGAACTCGTCACTGGAGGCGGCAGCCAAGCGCTCGCGGCGGAAGGTGATCGTGGCGAGCATCCCCTGCGCGGCGGCCAGACAAAGGTCGAGCGTGTCAGTGGCGTCGAACAGGTGCTCCTTGTCCTCCTGCATGTCCTTGTTGTAGCTGAGCGGCAGCCCGTGCATCACCCCGTGGAGTGCCACCAGGTGAGCGGCGATCCGGGGCGCCTTGGCCCGCAGCAGCTCCGCCGCGTCGGGGTTCTTCTTCTGCGGCATGATCGATGAGCCCGAGGCCCAGGCGTCGGACACCTCGCAGAAGCCGAACTCCTCGCTGGACCACAGCACGACCTCGGCTCCGAGGCGCGAGAGATGGGTGGCGCAGGTCGCCGCCGACGCTAGGTAATCGAGCACGAAATCACGGTTGGAGACCGCATCGACCGAGTTCTCGGCCACCCCGGAGAAGCCGAGCGCGTCGGCCACCTGGCGACGGTCGGTGTCGAAGTTCACGCCCGCCAGCGCCCCGGCCCCGAGCGGCAGCTTGGCAGTCGCAGCGGATACGGCGGCGAACCGCTGCCGGTCGCGGATCAGCATCCACACGTAGGCCAGCAGATGGTGGCTCAGGTACACCGGCTGCGCGCGCTGCAGGTGCGTGTAGCCCGGCATCGGCCAGTCGAGGTGCGCCTCGGCGACCTCGACCAGCGTTCTCGCCAGGGCGGCGATGGCCTGCGAGGTCTGGTCGGCGTGGGCCCGCACGAACATCGCCATGTCGGTCGCCACCTGGTCGTTGCGCGAGCGCGCCGTGTGCAGCTTGCCGCCCACGGGCCCGGCGATCTCGGTGACCCGGCGCTCGATCGCCATGTGGATGTCCTCGTCACTCGGTGCGAACGGGAACGAGCCCTCGCCGAGCTCCTGCTCGACCTGGGCCAGGGCGTCGTGCAGCGCCTGGCGGTCCTCCCCGGAGATGATCCCCCGCGAGGCCAGCATCGCCGCATGGGCCCGCGACTGCTCAACGTCATAGGGCCCCAGCCGCCAGTCGAACCCGATCGAGTCGTTCAGACCCCGGAAGGCGGTGTGCTGTGGCTCGGCGAAGCGCGACATGGCTGGGGCGATCTTAGGGCTGCTCGCCGCGGAGAAGCCGGCCGAGCGTGTGCGCCACCCGCTCCACCTGGCCTTCGGACATCTCGGGGAAGAACGGCAGGGCGATCGAGCGCGCCGCGATGTCCTCGCACACCGGGAACTCGCCCTCGCGGTGCCCGAACAGGCCGCGGTAGAAGCTCATCAGATGGATCGCGGGCAGGTACGGCTTGCTCTGAATGCCGTGTTGCGCCAGCGCCGGCACGGTGGCGTCCCGGTCGATCCCGCGCGGAAGCTGGACCACGAACACGAACCAGCCGCGCCGGCGGCCGCCCTCGTCCGGGCACGGCAGCTCGAGCCCCTCGATCCCAGCCAGGGCTTCGCGGTAGAGCTCGGCCACCCGCCGCCGTCCCGCCAGCATCGCCTCCAGCCGCGCGAGCTGGGCCAGGCCGATGGCGCAGGCGATATCCGACAGGCGGTAGTTGAACCCCAGCCGATCGTGGTCGAGCCAGCCCATGTCGGAGGCGCGGCCCTGATTGCGCTCGGAGTCGATCCGCTGCTTGATCGACTCGTCCGCCACCGTGACCATCCCCCCCTCTCCCGTCGTCAGCTGCTTGTTGGCGTAGAAGCCGAACACGGCCGGGTGGCCCCGGCCGCCCACCGCGACGCCGTCGGGGTGCACCGCGCCGAGCGCCTCGCAGGCATCCTCGACGATCGGCCTGCCGAGCCGCTCGAGCGCGGGCACGTCGGCCGGGTAGCCGAAGATGTGCACCGGGAGCAGGGCCGCGGTCCGCTCGCCGGCCGCGGCGGCCGCGGCGTCCGGGTCGATGTTCAGCGTCACCGGGTCGATATCGGCGAACACGGGACGCGCCCGCTCGTACAGCACGGCGTTGGCGCTGGCCACGAACGAGAACGGGCTGGTGACCACCTCGGCGCCGTCGCTGACCCCCACCGCCCGCAGCGCGAGGTGCAGCCCGGCCGTTCCGCTCGACACCGCGCTGGCGTGGGGAACTTTCAGCCGGGCGGCGAAGGCGCGCTCGAACGCGGGCAGTTGCGGGCCCAGCGACAGCTGGCCAGAGCGCAGGACGTCGAGCACGCGCTCCTCCTCCGCACGCCCGATGACCGGACGGGCCAGGGGGATGGCGTCGGTCACGAGCCGGGCACGGAGCGGACAGCCTCCTGCCCCGGCCGCCGCCGCCCAGGCTGCATCCCGTACTCGAGCGAGTCGACCAGCGCCTCCCACGACGCCTCGATCACGTTCTCCGAAACGCCGATCGAACCCCACACGTCCTCTCCGTCGGAGGCGTCGAGGAGCACCCGCGTCACGGCGCCGGTGCCCTTGGCCTCATCCAGGATCCGGACCTTGAAGTTGACCAGCTCGATGTCCCGCAGGTGCGGGTGGATCTCGCCGATCGCGTCTCGCAGCGCGCGGTCGAACGCGTTCACGGGCCCGTTGCCCTCGGCCGTGCGGACATACCGCTCACCGTCGACCCAGATCTTGATCGTGGCCTCGGTCTCCACGCGGCCGTCGGCCCGCTTCTCCACGATTGCCCGCCACGACTCGAGCCGGAACAGCGGCTCGTAGTCACCGGTCTGCTTGCGCAACAGCAGCTCGAAGGACCCGTCCGCCGCCTCGAAGTGATAGCCGCGGTGCTCCAGGTGCTTGACCTCCTCGATCACGCGGCCGGCCGTCTCGCCGTCAAGGGCGATGCCGGCGTCCCGGGCCCGGGCGTGCACGGTGCCCTTGCCCGAGAGCTCCGAGATCAGCAGCTCGCGGCGGTTGCCGACGACCGTCGGATCGATGTGCTCGAACGTCGCCGGGTCGGCGTTGACCCCGGCCACGTGCATGCCGCCCTTGTGGGCGAACGCGTTCCGGCCCACGTAGGGCTGGTCCGGGTTGGGGGTGAAGTTGAGCAGCTCATCGAGGAAGTGGGCGCTCGGGGTCAGCGAGGCGAGCTGGGCCTCGGTCAGGCACTCGTAGCCGAGCTTGAGCTGCAGGTTGGGGATGATCGAGACGAGGTTCGCGTTCCCGCAGCGCTCGCCGTAGCCGTTCATCGTCCCCTGGACGTGCCGGGCCCCGGCCTGCACGGCGGCGAGCGTGTTGGCCACTCCGCACGCGGCGTCATCGTGGCAGTGGATCCCGACCGCGACGGCGCTGTCGGCCAGCGCCGAGGCGACGACCGCCATCGCGACGGCGATCTGATCGGGCAGCGTGCCGCCGTTGGTGTCGCAGCAGGTCACGGTCTCGGCCCCCGCACCGGTGGCGGCGCGCAGACACCGGATCGCGTACTCGCGATCGTCCGCGAAGCCGTCGAAGAAGTGCTCGGCGTCGTAGACCACGCGCTTGCCCTGAGCAACCAGGAAACCGACTGAGTCGGCGATCATCCGGAGGTTCTCGTCGCGGTCGACCTTGACCACCTTGTCGAGGTGCAGCGCCCAGGTCTTGCCGACCAGCGTGCACACCGGAGCGAAACAGTCCGCCAGCACGCGCAGCGACGGATCCGCCTCGGCGCTCAGCTCGCGTCGGCGCGTCATCCCGAAGGCGGCGACCTCGGCGTGGCCGAAGCGCTCGCCGGCTAGCAGCTCGAACAGCTCCGTCTCCTTCGGGTTCGAGCCCAGGAAACCAGCCTCGATCAGGTCGATGCCGAGCTCGTCGAGCCGGTGCGCGACGCGCAGCTTCTCCGCCACGGACAGCGACATCCCCTCACCTTGCATGCCGTCACGCAGGGTCGTGTCGTAGAGCTGGATCGTGGTCATCGCGAGTAGATCTCCTTCTGGTCGGCGAACGGGCGAAGCGCGAAGCGGTCAGCGCTCGGCGCCGACCGCCTCCGTAATTCGCTCGCTCCGCCGACGCAGCCGCATCAGATCTCGTGTCCTACGCGGCCTTGCTCGGGACCTTGACGACGTCCAGCCACTCGAGGTAGCGCGGGTCGCGCCCGTGCAGCGCGTCGTCGAACACGCGCTGCACCTCACGCGTGATCGGCCCGGGCTCACCGGAGCCGATCACGTGGTCGTCGATCTCGTGCACCGGAACCAGCTCGGCGGCCGTCCCGGACATGAACACCTCCTCGGCCAGGTACAACTCCGCCCGAGCGAGGTCGCGCTCCACCATTTCGTAGCCGAGGTCACCGGCGATCCGCATCAGCGATTTGCGGGTGATGCCGTCGAGGATACCCGCCGTGTGCGGTGGGGTCACGATCTGGCCGTCGCGCACCACGTAGATGTTCTCGCCCGAGCCCTCGCACACGAACCCCCGCACGTCGAGCAGGATCGCCTCCTGGTAGCCGGCCTTGGAGGCCTCGATCTTGGCCAGGACGCTGTTCAGGTACTGCCCCGAGGCCTTCGCGTGCGGGATCAGCGAGTCGTGGGAGATCCGGCGCCAGCTCGAGACCTTGGCCCGGATGCCGTGGCTCTTGCCGTCCTCGCCGAGGTAGGCGCCCCACGGCCACGCGGCGATCGAGACGTCGACCGGGGCGTCGAGCGGGTAGAGCCCCATCTGGCCGTAGCCGCGGAAGGCGATCGGCCGGATGTAGCACTCGGTCAGGCCGTTGGCGGCGATCAGCTCGTGGGTCGCGGTGCGGAGCTCCTCCAGCGTGTACGGGATCGGCATGTAGTACAGCTCAGCCGACTTGAACAGCCGCTGGAGATGTTCGCGGTGACGGAAGATGGCGGTCCCCTGCGGGGTCTCGTAGGCCCGCTCGCCCTCGAACACCCCGGTGCCGTAATGCAGGCCGTGCGTCAGTACGTGGACCTTTGCGTCCTCCCAGGCGACCAGCTCTCCATTGTGCCAAATGAGGTCGGCTTGTTCCACGAGATGCTCCTTAGAGATGTTGGAGAACGGCGCGGGTGGCTTCGCCTGTGGACGCTCCGCCCCCGAGGTCTCTCGTACGCAGGCCCTCAGCCAGCGCCCGGTCCACGGCCGATTCTATCGCCACGGCCTCGGCTTCCAAAGCCAGTCCGTGGCGCAGCATCAGCGCCGCCGAAAGGAACATGGCCAGCGGATTGGCGGCGCCAGTGCCGGCGATGTCGGGCGCCGAGCCGTGAACGGGCTCGAACAGCCCCGGTCCCTCGCCGCCCAGCGAGGCGCTGGGCAGCATCCCGATCGAGCCGGTGATCATCGCCGCCTCGTCGCTGAGGATGTCGCCGAACATGTTCTCGGTCACGATCACGTCGAAGTGCCGTGGCGAGGAGACGAGCTGCATCGCCGCGTTGTCGACCAAAGTGTGCTCGAGCTCGATGTTGGGGAACTCGCGCGAGTGCAGCTCGCGCACCACCTCGCGCCACAGCCGCGAGGTCTCGAGCACGTTCGCCTTGTCGACGCTGGTCACCCGCGAGCGCGCGGCGCCGAACGCCACCCTGGCGATGCGCTCGATCTCCTCCCGCGTGTAGGTGCACAGGTCCGAGGCGGAGTCCGCCGTGCGGGTCTTCTCACCGAAGTAGATCCCGCCCGTCAGCTCTCTCACCACGAGCAGGTCGGTGCCCTCGATCCGCTCGCGCTTGAGCGGGCTGGAGTCGTACAGCGCCGGCAGCGGCTTGACCGGCCGCAGGTTGGCATACAGCCCCAGCCCCTTGCGGAGGCCGAGCAGCCCCTGCTCGGGGCGCGGCTGGGCGGGGTCGGTTGTGTCCCACTTGGGGCCCCCCACGGCCGCCAGCAGCACCGCGTCGGCCGTCCGGCAGGCCTCCAGCGTCTCGTCGGTCATGGCCGTCCCATGCGCGTCGATCGAGGCGCCGCCGAAGCGGTGCTCCTCGAACTCCAGCGTCGTCAGGGCGTTCAGGACCTCGACCGCCGGGGCGATGATCTCGGGTCCGATCCCGTCGCCCGGCAGCAGGACGATCTTGGGGGTCATGGCTTGCGGGCGGTCGTAGGTGGCCGCATCCCAGTCGCGATCGCCGCGGGCGCTCACAGCGAGGTGGTCACGGGGCCGGTGCGCTCGCGGTCGAGCTCGTAGGCGCTGATCGCCGCGTCCTGCGCCAGCGTGAGCGCGATGTCGTCGAGCCCGTTCAGCAGCCGGTGCTTGATCTCCGGATCGATCTCGAACTGCGCGCAACCGCCCGGCCAGCGCACCTCCTGCGCCGCCAGGTCCACCTGAGCCTGGCCCACCTCGCGGATCGCGGCGCAGTCCTCGGCGCTCAGCTGCACCGGCAGCAAGCCGATCTTGGTGCAGTTGGAGCGGAAGATGTCGGCGAAGCTGGGAGCGATGATGGCCTGGAAGCCGTAGTCCTCCAGCGCCCAGGCGGCGTGCTCGCGACTCGATCCGCAGCCGAAGTTGCGCCCGGCGACGAGGATCGGGTTGCGCGGCAGCTCCCATCCCGGCTGCTTGGCCCAGTCGTAGAACAGGAACTCGCCGAACCCGGTCCGCTCCACCCGCTTGAGGAACTGCTTGGGGATGATCTGGTCGGTGTCGACGTCGTCGCGGCCCAGCACCGACACGGGACCGGTGATCGTCTCGATGGCCTTCATTTGATGATCACCTCCGCGGGGCATCCAGCCCCGCCCTCTGAGTCGGTTGCTCGACATCACGTCTCGCTTGACCGGGGGCGCTTCGCGCCCCCTCCCAATTGCGGATGTCGACGAAGCGGCCTTCGATCGCCGCTGCGGCGGCCATCTGCGGCGAGACGAGATGGGTGCGCCCGCCGCGGCCCTGCCGGCCCTCGAAGTTCCGGTTCGAGGTCGAGGCGCAGCGCTCGCCGGGCTGGAGGATGTCCGGGTTCATGCCCAGGCACATCGAGCATCCCGCCCCGCGCCAGTCGAAGCCGGCGCGCCGGAACACCTCGTCGAGTCCCTCTCGCTCCGCCTGCAGCTTGACCTGCTGGGATCCGGGGACGACCATCGCGTTGACGCCGTCGGCGACCTTGCAGCCACCCACCACCTCGGCGGCGGCGCGCAGGTCGCCGATCCGCGAGTTCGTGCACGAGCCGATGAACACGCGGTCCAGCGCGATCTCCTCGATCGGCGTGCCCGGCTCGAGCGCCATGTACTCAAGCGCTCGCTCGTCCTGCTCGGCTCTTGGCTCGGGCACCGACGCGGTCACCGGGACGACCATCCCGGGCGTCGTCCCCCAGGTGACCATCGGGCTGAGCGCGGAGGCGTCGACCACGACCTCGCGGTCGAACGTGGCGCCCTCCTCGGTGTTCAGCGAGAGCCAGCTCTCGGGCACCTCGGCGGGAGCGCCGGGCCGCCCGAGCACAAACTCGAAGGTGGTCTCATCAGGGGCGATCATGCCCGCCCGGCCCCCGCCCTCGATGGTCATGTTGCAGACCGTCATCCGGCCCTCCATCGACAGCGCCTTGATCGCCGGGCCGGCGTACTCGACGACGTGGCCGACCGCGCCGTCGACGCCCATCTGCCCGATCGTGCCGAGGATCAGATCCTTGGCGGTGACGCCGAACCGGGCGTCACCCTCGTAGCGGACCCGGAGCGAACGAGGCTTCGACTGCACCAGACACTGCGTCGCCAGCACGTGCTCGACCTCAGTGGTCCCGATGCCGAATGCGAGCGCGCCGAAGGCGCCGTGGGTGGCGGTGTGCGAATCGCCGCACACGATCGTCATCCCAGGCTGCGTGACGCCGAGCTCGGGGCCGATCACGTGCACGATCCCCTGATGCTCGGACCCGAGCGAATAGACGGGGATCTCGAACTCGGCGCAGTTGCGCTCCAGCGTCTGGACCTGGACGCGGGAGAGCTCGTCCTTGATCCGGGCGGCCACCGGCGTCCCGTCGGTGGGCACGTTGTGGTCGGCCGTGGCCAGCGTGCGGTCGGGACGGCGCAGCTTGCGCCCGGCGAGCCGGAGGCCATCGAATGCCTGCGGGCTGGTCACCTCATGCACCAGGTGAAGGTCGATGTACAGCAGTCCAGGGCCAACCTCATGGGCCTCCCAGATCTTGTCGAACAGCGTCTTTGGCATTGGCTTTAGCTCCTCCGGAGGCCCGCGCTCACGACCGCAAGCAGGACCGCCTCTGTGGGTCCGGGGTTCTCGAAATGGTGGGGAAGGTCGGCATCGAAGGTCACGCAGTCGCCGGCCGAGAGCTGGTGACGCTCGCCGTCGCAGAGCAGCACGACCGTGCCCTCCTCGACCAGCGCAGTCTCGCGGCTCCCCGGCTCGTGCATCGGCGGGTCCCCCGCCCCACCGGTCTGCGCCCCGCCGGCCAGCACGTGCCGCGAGAGCTCGGCCCGCTGACCGGGCAGCGGCGGCGTCAGGATCTCGTAGCGGTGGCCGCTCCTCGGGGCCGCGGGCCCCTTGCGCCGGTCAGACCTGCGCACGACGCTCACGGCCCCATCCTCATCGAGCCGCAGCAGCTGCGACAGCCGCAGGTCCAGCCCCGCCGCGATCCGCGAGGCGACCTGGAGCGTCGGGCTCGTCTCGCCCCGCTCGACCTGCGACAGCATCGGCGCCGACACGCCCGAGCGCTCGGCCAGGTCGCGCAGCGACAGGTCCATGGCTTCGCGGAGCGCCTTCACCCGAGAACCAAGCGGTTCTGTCCCGATGGCTGACATACAGCCGTACGCTATCACGTACACCCGTATCACGGAAGAAGGCGCGGACGGTCCTGCCGCGCCTGGCCACTCGCGCAAGCGGCCAGGCGCGGCAGACCGATCCGCGGCAGACCCGGACCCTCGAAGAAACGGCGATAGGTAGCCTCAAAACGTGATCTCTCGTCCGGATGTTCTGGTTCTTGGCGCCGGCGGTGTCCTTGGTGAGGCTTGGATGATGGGTGTCCTGGCCGGCATCGAGGACGCGACGGGGTTCGACCTGCGGCGGTGCGAGCACTTCGTGGGGACGTCGGCCGGGGCGATCGTGGCTGCGCACCTCGTCGCCGGGCGCTCGGCGCGGCGGCCGAGCACTGTCGGGACCGAGATCGAGCTGGCGACGCCAAACCCGCCCGCTGGGGTGTTGGCCGCTGCGGCTCGTCGTGCCGCTCAGCGTGCCGGGCGCGTTGCGGTCGCCGCAAGTGCCACGGTGGCGCCGCTCGCGCTGGCGGCGAGTGGGCCCGGCACGGCGCTGGTCCGGGCCGCGGTGCTGAACCGGATTCCGCGCCCGCGGGGGTCGCTCGAGGGGCTGCGCCAGTCGGTGGCGGAGTCCGGGGCGCGCTTCGACGGCCGGCTGCGCATTGCCGCCGTCGACCGGCGCGCGGGCCGGCGGGTGATGTTCGGCAGCCCGGGCGCCCCCGACGCGACCGTCGCGCAGGCGGTGGAGGCGTCGTGCACCGTGCCGTGGCTGTTCGCGCCCGTCTCGATCGGCGGCCGGGAATATGTCGACGGCGGGGTGTGGAGCCCGACCAACCTCGATGCGGCGCCGGCCGGCCGGGACACGCACGTGCTGTGCCTGAACCCGACCGCCGGCATCAACGGGTCCCACTCGCTGGTCGCCGTCGCGCGCAACATGGCGCGCTCGGCGGTGTCGTTCGAGACGCTGGCGCTGCGACGCCGCGGCGCCCTCGTGCAGACCTTCTGGCCGGACGCCGAGTCGGCGGCCGCGATGGGCGCGGACTTCATGAACCACGAGCCGCGCAGCCGCGTGCTCGCCGCCGGCTACCGGCAGGGCCTGACGATCGCGGCCGCGCAGGCGCGCGGAGCCGCGACGTCGGACCAGTAGCGCCGGCGGTCGCCCTTACGGCGCGGGGATCGGCTCGGCGGCCGTCGCGGTGGCCGCCACGGCCTCGGTGGTGATGCTCTGCCGGCGCACGGCGCTCGAGAGGGCCCGCACGTAGGCGCGCCCGGCAGCCTCGAGGATGTCGGTCGACACCCCCTGGCCCGAGCCGCTCACGCCTCCGAGCTCGAGCACCACCGACGTCTCGCCGAGGGCGTCCTGGCCGCCGGTGACCGCGTCGACACGGAACTCGCGCAACTTGGCGTCGCGGCCGGTGGCGGCGTTGATCGCGCGGAAGATCGCGTCGACCGGACCGTCACCGGTGAACGACCCGGTCGCCTCACCCCCCTCGGGGGTGCGGATCCCCACGGTGGCGTGCGGCGGCCGGCGCGAGGAGGCCTCGACGTCGAACCACTCGAGCTGGAACCCGACGATCTCCTCACGCAGCTCGTCGGTCAGCAGCGCCTCGAGGTCCATCGCCGTCACCTGCTTCTTCTTGTCCGCGATCTCCTTGAAGCGCTTGAAGGCCGTGTTCAGCGTCTGGCCCTTGGCCTCGACGCCCAGCTCGGCCAGCGCCTGCTGCAGTGCGTGGCGGCCCGAGTGCTTGCCGAGCACGATCGAGTTCGCCTCCAGCCCGACGGTGGTCGCGTCCATGATCTCGTACGTCGTGCGCTCTTTGAGCACGCCGTCCTGGTGGATCCCGGACTCGTGCGCGAACGCGTTGCGACCGATGATCGCCTTGTTCGGCTGCACCGAGTAGCCGGTCAGCCGCGAGACCAGTCGCGAGGTGCGGGCGATCTCCCGCGTGTTGACTCGGGTGTTCAGCCCCACGTCGGCCTGCCGCGTGTGCAGCAGCATCACGATCTCCTCCAGCGAGGCGTTGCCCGCGCGCTCGCCGATCCCGTTGATCGCGCACTCCACCTGCCGCGCCCCGGCCCTCAGCCCCGCGAACGAGTTCGCCACGGCCAGCCCTAGGTCGTCGTGGCAGTGCACCGAAAGCACCACGTCGCGCAGCCCCGGGACCAGCTCGTAGAGCCGCTCCAGGTAGGCGGTGTACTCGTGCGGCATCGTGTAACCGACCGTGTCGGGGATGTTGATCGTGGTCGCGCCCTCGTCGATCGCGATCTGGCACACCTCCGCGGTGAACTCGACGTCGGCGCGAGTCGCGTCCATGGGCGAGAACTCGACGTCGTCCAGGTATTGCTTGGCGTGCGCGACCGCCGCCCGGGCCTGCCCCTTGACGTCCTCGCGCGTGGTCTGCAGCTGGTGCCTGATGTGGATGTCCGAGGTCGAGATGAACGTGTGGATGCGGGGCCGGGCCGCGTCCTTGACCGCATTCCAGGCCGCGTCGATGTCCGCCGCATGAGTCCTGGCCAGCCCGGCGATCACCGGCGGGACGGGATCGACGACGCGACGGGCGATCTCCTGCACCGCCTCGAAATCTCCGGGGGAGGTGATCGGGAAACCGGCCTCGATCACGTCTACGCCCAGCCGCGCGAGCTGGCCGGCGATCTCCAGCTTCTCCTGCGTGTTCAGGGAGATGCCGGGAGACTGCTCGCCGTCGCGCAGCGTGGTGTCGAAGATCAATACTCGGTTCGGATCCTCGGGCTTGGTCATGTCACTCGTACTCCTTCGCTGGTCTCAAGCTGGGCTTCTTCTCGGTGCTGGTTCGCGGCTACGTGCGGCCGCCGGCGCGCTATTCCCCCTTGCGGGGGAGGAGAAGAAGTCGCAGGTCGAGGCGGAGTGCCATGGGCCGCGAAGCGTAGCAGCGGCGCTGCGGGCCGCAAGCCCCGGCCAGTGCCGTCGCTACGACGCCGCATACAGCGACTCGATCTCGAGCACCTCGGGCGGTCCGTGACGGGTGATCACGATCGCGCGCATGCGGATCACAGGCTGACCG
>JADGPN010000457.1 GCA_017882465.1 Solirubrobacteraceae bacterium | reverse complement strand
GAATCGAACTCGGAGTGAGCGTCACCGTCACGGTGTCCGCGTTGCTCGCCCTCGCCGGCCCCGCCATCACCCCCCAGCTCAGCGCCATGAGGACGACGAAGAGCGCGCCCGTGATGGCTAGGCGTGCCTGGCGGTTGGTGATCCAGCCGGATGTGGCTGAGTGGTCTGGCTGTTCAGTTGATCCCAAGGTCCCCTCGCAGACGGTGTGTTCCCCGGCCGTCGGCTGGGCTGAAGCCTAGCGGATGCCAGGGGCTTGGAGAGTGGGGCTTTCCGCGAATTGGAGTTCGGGCGTATGATCCGCTGAGGCGCAACCGAACCAGCGGGAAAGTTCAGGTACGCAATGGAAGCGGGATCGGCGGTAGGTAGCTCTTATGGCGGCGTCGGCGCGCCCGCTCCCAGGCGTGCGAGCCGCTCGGCTTCCGGCTCGGGACGCACGCTGGCGCTGATCGCCGGCGTCGCGATGGCTTCCTTCATAGCGGTGTTCGGTGTCGTCAAGGCCACCACGAAGCAGGCGGCGCATCCGGCGGCGCTCGTCCCCGGGACGGCCGCGGTCGCGCCGTCGCACGTGAAGATCGTCGCCGTGAAGTCGACCCTGCCGGCACCGCGCCTGCTGCACGTCTCGCGACCCAAGCCGAAAGCGCCGCCCCCAGCTGCGGCGACGCCGGCGGTGGCTGCGGTCGCGCCGGCCACGACCGCGCCGTCGACCACGGTCGCCGGTGGTTCAACCACAGGCAGCGGGACGACCTTCAGCGGTGGCGGCGGCTTCACTCCGAGCAGCTCTGGTGGCGGTGGCGGTGGCGGTTCGGCCCCGAGCAGCTCCGGTGGCGGTGGCGGTGGCGGTTCGGCCCCGAGCAGCTCCGGTGGCGGTGGCGGCGGCGGTTCAGCCCCCAGCAGCTCCGGTGGCAGCGGGTCCGGTACGAGCCAGCCGAGCGCCCCCTCAGGCGGCGGTTCGGGCTCCAGCTCCAGCGGCACTGGAACCGTCAGCGGCGGCGGCTGATCGCACGACTTGGCGCGAAGGGTGGGCGGATTTCGGCCGTATATCGTCCGGAGTCCGCCCACCCTCGCTGATCTCTGAGTCGGCCCGCGCACCCGCCAGCACCACCAGACCGCGGCGCCCCCCCGCCCGACCGCGACGCCCGGCCTCCCCGAAGGCTCAGGCCCTCAGCCCTCGCCCCCGCCACAACGCTCAGCCTGTCGAGTACCCCAGCTGCCTGAGCTGCATGATCGCCGAATTCAGGGCCGTCGTGGCCTGCGTGAGCGACGCCTGCGCGGTCGCGTATCCACGGGCGTCGTTGCGGGTGGCGGCGCGGCCGAGGGCGGCGTAGGCGCTTCCGGTCGAACGCAGCGCGCCGGCCAGGCTGAGGTTGCTCGCCTGAGCCGAGCCGGCCGTCAGGCGGGAGACGGTCGAAGCAGCCTGCTCGTGTGCGGCGGCCAGTGTGTTCGCCGCCTTCGCCTGCTGTTGCGGGTTGTGGGCGCTGTGAAGCTGCGCATCGGCCGAGGAGCGGACGGCGTTGAGCGCGGTGATGGCGGCGTTGAGGCCCGACGCGTAGCTGGTGCTCGGCCCGATCCCCAGCACCGTTCCCGTCGTCGGCCGGACGGTCCCGATCACGCGCTCGCAGGCGCTGGCGAAACTGGGCTGCGCGCCCGTCTTCAGGCACACCCCGAGGATCGTGCCCACCGAGGTGGGAAGCGCGTAGACGGATAGGGGTCCGCTCGAGCCGCTGGGCAGCAGGTCCAGATACCGATAGAACCGCGCTCCTCCGAGCACGACCACCTGGGGGCGAGGCCGGCTCGGGAGCGCCGTCAGGATCTGACGGGTCAGCAACGACGCGTCCGTCGAGGTCGTCCTCCCCACGACCACGATTCCGCCGGTCGACGCGGGCGGCGCGAGGGCCAGCCGGTCTGCGAGCCCCAGGCTCGGTGTCGCCGGCAGGGCTCGCTGCTTCCAGCCGCTCGGGTACGAGACGCGGAGCAGGCCGGTCGCCGCCTGCCGCTTGAGCGGAGCCGTGGTGGAGCCGGAGCCGCCGCTCCCCCCGTGGGCGACCGCATATCCGAGCAGCCCGGCGAGCACCGCGACGACGACCGCGAGCACCGCCAGCCTCCGTCTGGGCGCAGGCGCAGTGCGCTCCGGCTTGGACCGCGGAGCCGGCGCGAGGGTCGGCGGAGGCGTCGAGACGCGCTTGGCCTTGGCGGCGGGAGGCGGGCGCCGATTGGCCCTGGCGGCCGGCGCCGCCCGGGCGGAGGGCTTGGGCTCACCCCTGGGCTTGGGCTCGGCAGTCGGCCTGGGCTCACGCCTGGGCTTGGGCTCACGCCTGGGCTTGGGCTCGGCAGTCCGAGGTGCAGGAACGGCCGCGGCGGTCGGTGCCGCCGTGCCGCCAGCCCCGCTCGGCGCGACGGTGGAGGCCCGATGGCGCCGGTGGATCTCGTCGATCGCCTCGCGGGTTGACGGATTGAGCAGGCGGTCTCTGTACTCGTGCTGCAGGCCGCGTGCAATATGACCCATGTCCACCGGCACGGCTCCGCTGCTCGCTTCCGTCTCGGCGGCGGCGATGCTCTCCTGGATCGCCCCTCCGGAGAGCTTGAACGAGCTGGCGAGGAACTCGAGGTCCCGATCGCTCGCCCGGGCGTCGGCCGGCAGCAACAGACGCCAGATGCGCGCTCGATCCTCGGCCTCAGGGAACGGGAAGCTGACGATGAAGTTGACCCGCCGGATCAGCTCGTCGTCGACGCGCGGCTTGAGCTGTGTGGCGAACAGGATCGGGCCCCGGTGCGCCTCGAGGCGCCCCACAAGGCGCGGGACGTCGAAGCGCGGCTTGCGGCCGCGCGAAGCCACGGGGCGCTTACCGAACAGCGCCTCGGGCTGATCGAACACCAGGATCGATGCGGACTCCTCGGCCGAGTTCAGAGTCCGTTGCAGCGATCGCTCGGCGTCCGGAGGCTCCTCGGCGGCCAGCCGCTCCAGGTCGACGGCCACCATCTCGCGGCCGAGCTCGGCGCCGATCACTCGGGCCGCCAGCGTCTTGCCGGTGCCGGGCTCGCCGGAGAAGAGGACTCGCAGCTCGGCGCCTCGCCCGTTGGTGCGCTGCGCATTGCCGGCCGCGCGCGCCCGATCGCGGCGTTGCGACTCGGCGCAGATCGACCGCAGGAGCTCCAGGTTCTCCTCGGGAAGCACCAGATCGCTCCAGTCGCGGTCCAAATCGAGTTGCGCCCAGGGCTGCCCCAATCGGGCAGACGCGCCGTCGCCCGAATCCTCGGTCTTCATTGTCCGAGGATAGGGGAGCCCCGCATCTCGCCACAACCGCGGGGGCTTGCACCGGGATCGCGGGTGCCCGGCGAGCAGCCTCCAGATCGTCGCTCGGAGCCGCCGCGGCGCTTGCATCGAGCCCGCTGCTCGGTCAGAATCGCCGCCGTGCACGCTGGGGCGACGTTGCGCGCAGACCCATGCCGGTTCGGTCAGGCTTGACCACGCCCGGCACGGACGCGGGAGTCGCCACGCCGCCTGCACCCCACGCGGCCGCGGCCAAGATGCCGGCGGTCTTCATCTCCTACTCGCGGACCGACAAGGAGTTCGTGCAGCGCCTGCATGAGGCGCTGGGGGCGCGCGGCTACGAGGTCTGGGTCGATTGGGAGGACATCCCGCCGAGCGCGGAGTGGTTCGAGGAGATCCGCGCCGGCGTCACCGGGGCCGACGGCTTCATCTACGTGATCTCGCCCGAGAGCCTGGTCTCCGAGGTGTGCTCACGCGAGCTTCAGACCGCGGCGCAGCAGCGCAA
>JADGPN010000456.1 GCA_017882465.1 Solirubrobacteraceae bacterium | reverse complement strand
GGAGTGGCGATGGCGGCTCGGGGGCAAGGCGTCCCGGGAGCTCGAGTTCGCACAGCGGCAACCACGGGGCGAGCAACTCGAGCGTGGCCAACGGAGGGCACCCGCCGCGCGACGGCTCGGGCTCGAGCGCGGGCACCACAGCCAGCGGCCCGGCCGGCGCCAGCACCGGTGGCGGAGGTCGCGGCGATGGCGGCAACTCATCGGGGTCGAGCGGCGGGGCGCACCGCAGACTGGCGCGACGTCCGATCTCGCAGCCCGATACCGTCTAGGACGCCACCGCGTCAACCAGGAGGACTGTTCACATGGCAAGAGCTGCACGATCTCTCACCGGCCAGGTCGTTGCGATCACCGGGGGGGCGCGCGGGATCGGGCGCGCGACCGCCGCCGCGCTGATCGCCCAGGGCGCGCAAATCGCGATCGGTGACATCGACGCGTCGCTGGCCGAGCGCACCGCGCAGGAACTGGGCGCCGGGACCGTCGGCCTGCCGCTCGACGTGACGAACCGCGCAAGCTTCGAGGCTTTCCTGGACGAGGTCGAGAGCCGCGTCGGTCCGCTGGACGTCCTGATCAACAACGCCGGCATCATGCCCATCGGCCCGTTCACCGAGGAGTCCGACGCGACCGCGGTGCGGATGGTCGGGATCAACCTGCACGGCGTGATCTTCGGCTCCAAGCTCGCGCTCAAGCGCTTCCAGAGCCGCGGCCGCGGGCACCTGGTCAATATCGCCTCCGCAGCCGGTAAGACCGGGTTCCCCGGCGGCGCCACCTACTGCGCCACCAAGCACGCGGTGGTCGGGCTGAGCGAGTCGATCCGCCAGGAGGTTCGCGGCACCGACATCGGCGTCAGCGTCGTGATGCCGGTCGTGGTCCATACGGAGTTGGGGTCCGGACTGCCGGAGGCGCGTGGCTTCAAGCCCGTCGAGCCCGAGGACGTCGCCAGTGCCATCGTCGATGCGCTCCAGCACCGCCGCTACGACGTGTTCGTGCCCAAGCGAGTGGGCGCGCTGATGCGGCTCAACGGCCTGATGCCGCGCGCCCTGGCCGAGGGCGTCACCCGGCTCCTCAAGGGCGACCAGGTGCTGGCGAATCCGGACCACGGTGCGCGTGCCGCGTACGAGGCTCGAATGGCCGACACGGTCGCGCTGGCCGACCAGCCCGCGACGTCCGAGACCCCGGCCGCGGCCGAGCCCGCGGCGGCGCAGAGCCGGGAGACCGAGACCGTCTGAACGGCGGCCGGTCAGAGGCGGCCCGGCGCAGCCCGGGCCGCGCTCCTCTACCCATGGCCGGCCAGCCACTCCGCGATCCGCCGGCCGATCTCCTCGCCGGCGTCCTCCTGGAGGAAGTGGCTGGCGTCGGCGATCACGTGGTCGAGCTCGGAGCCGAGCGCGCCGGCGAAGCGCTGCCCGGTGCTGAGCGGGAGCACCGGGTCGGAATCCGCCCACAGCAGGAGCTTGGGGCGGCGGTCCTGGCGCAGCGCTTCAAGCACGCGCTGCCCCGCGGCGGCGCCGGGCATGTCCGGGGTGGTGGGGAGCATCAGCGGGAAGGCACGTGCCCCCGTCTTGGCCGCGGCGCTGGGGAACGGCGCCTCGTAGGCCGCGATGACCGCGTCCCCTGGGTCGCGCTTGCAGGCCCCGCGTACCAGGAACCCGATCGGAAGGTCCTCGGTCCGCTCCACGAAGTCGCGGAACGCGATCCAC
The DNA here is from genome assembly GCA_017882465.1 of Solirubrobacteraceae bacterium. Taxonomy (GTDB): domain Bacteria; phylum Actinomycetota; class Thermoleophilia; order Solirubrobacterales; family Solirubrobacteraceae; genus Palsa-465. The sequence goes on along the minus strand of JADGPN010000456.1, from coordinate 2,081 downwards.
GCGTCGGTCATCGGCTGGTGCCCAGTGAACAGGCCGGTGTCCATGATGACGAGCTTCGAGATCCGGTCCGGATGCTCGACGGCCAGGCGCAGACCGATCGGGCCGCCCCAGTCGTGAACGACGACAGTGGCGTCGTGCAGGTCCAGCTCTTCGAGCAGCGCCGCCGTCAGCTCCGTGTGCTTGTCGTAGCTGTACCACTCGAGCTCGATCGGCTTGTCCGAGCGGCCGAAGCCGGCCAGGTCGGGCGCGATGCAGCGGTACCCCGCGTCGCGGACCGGCGGGATCACCTTGCGCCACAGGAAGGACCAGGTGGGCTCGCCGTGAACGAACACGACCGGATCGCCGGCGCCCTCGTCGATGTGGGCCAGGCGCAGCCCGTCGAGCTCGCGGTAGTGTGGCTCAAAGGGGAAATCGGGAAGCCCTTCGAGCAGCTCGTCGGGGGTCCGAACCGCATCCGTCATGAGCGCGCCTTTCGTCCGAGATGGGTCCCGTTCGGCTCCGTAGTGCCCGGTGCCGACCCGAACATATTCTCATCAGCACGGCGCCGTCGGCCGAGTTCGTCGAGCGCCCTCCGCCGGCCGGACGTCGCTCAGACGCCTCCGGCGATCACCCGTGAGGCGTCGCTCGCCACGGTGATGTGGATCACTCCTGCCTCCCTCACCCAGGCGATCAGGTTCAGCGCCTGCAGCCGGTCGAGCATGGCCTGGAACGCCTGCGCCTGTGCGCGGCTCGCGTAGCTGCGGCCGATGTCCACGGCGTAGCCGGTGGTGCTCAGCGAGTAGCCGTCGTAGCCCTCCGGATCGCTCGCTCCAGGCTGGCGCTGGTAGGCGTGGTCCTGCACCGCGCCGGCGACCGCGAGCGGAGCGGCGCCGCCGGATAGCGCCCTCACGCGTGCGGCAAGCTCGATCAGGAGATCCAGCGCCGCCGGGCGCAGACCGCGATAGAGCGCGGAAGCCTGCCCGAGCGCCGGGGCGGAGGAGCCCAGCGAGGTGCCGTAGGAGAGCCCGAGCTGCGCCGGGTTCGACGGCAGTGGAAGCACAGCGCGGCTGGAGTACGCCGAATGCAGCGAGCCTGGATCCGCAAATGACGCGGTGCGGTCCGGAGGGTGCAGGACCTCCTCCGCTGAGTCATGGGCGATCTCGAGCCTGGCCAGACGGCTCAGTGCGCCGCGGTCAGAGCGGTACAGACGCATCACGTTGGTTGCGCCCAGAACCCGCCAGTAGTAGAGCGAGGAGTCGTCGCCGAAGCGGCTGAGGATCCGGAACGCGGCGCTGTCGCGGTCCGGTGCGGTGTCGAAGTAGAGCTGCGCATAGGGGACGGCGTGGCCGCCGTCATAGGCGGCGAGCACGTTAGAGAGGTTGCCGATGCCCATGTGGTAGGAGACCACGGCGAGGTCGGCGCGCCCGAACCGGCCGCGGGCCAGCTCCAGATACCGAACCGTCGCTGCCAGCGCCCTGCGCGCATCGAACCGGTCGTCGATCTTCGCTCGCTGACGCTCCAGGCGGGTCACGGCGACGGCCTGGCCCTGCGCGGACGCGGTGGCGATCGCATGGGTCAGTCTCCGGCTGCGGGCGAGGTCGATGTGCATCCCGAGCAGCGATTGGCCCGTCTCGGCGAGGATCTGAGTGAGCCCCGCGGCGGTCGACGGATCGCTGCCCGCGATCGCGTCGGGCCGTCCGGCGCTCTCGACGAACACGAGCGCTTCCAGCGTCGCCGGATCGACCGAGGAGCCCGACGTGGCAGCGTCGATGAGCGGACGCAGGGCCGCCACCCTCGCGGCCGTGGCGAGCACGCCACCAGGGCTCTTGGTGAACAGGACCTGCGCCTCGCCTGACGTCGCCCGGGCTTCGAACGCCGCCTGCCGGGAGCCGCGGTAGGCAAACGGGTCCCCGGACGGGGCCGCCCTTCCGGTCCTCGGAAGCGGCAGTGGCCCGGGACCGCCTCCGCGCAGCACCGTCACCGTCGCGAAGATCAGCAGCACGACGCCGGAGACCAAGAGGGCGAGTCTGACCCGGCCCCGGCGCGCATCGCTCACGCCCGGTGTGGGGTGACTGCGCCCAGCCGCGCCCGGGCTCCTCCGC
>JADGPN010000455.1 GCA_017882465.1 Solirubrobacteraceae bacterium | reverse complement strand
GTTATGCCGAACGACTCAACCCCCGGCACCCTCCTGAGCAGCGCAAACGTCGATCAACCGCACCCCGTTCGGCATAACCAACCGTTCGGCATAGTGCCCGTTATGCCGCATGCGGCATAACGGGCACGTCGACCCCGCGTCAACGTACTGGTACTTGGAGGCCTCGCCGGAGCTGCTCGCGCTCGCGCGCGACCGGCTCGAGCGCGGCGCAGAACAGCGGTCATGAGCCTGCTCGCCTCGACGCTTCAAGCGTTCTTCACCGATCGCCTCATCCACCAACGCGACGCCAGCCCGAAAACGATCAAGGCCTACCGCGACACGTTCCGGCTGCTGCTGCGGTTCATTGAAGAGGAAACCGGCAAACAACCATTCCTGCTCGATCTCGCCGATCTCGACGCGCCGATGATCGGCGCGTTCCTGACCCACCTCGAACACGAACGCGGCAACAGCCCAAGAACCCGCAACGCCCGGCTCGCGGCGATCCACTCGTTCTGCAAATACGCCGCGCTAAGACACCCCGAGCACGCCGCCACGATCACCCGAGTGATCGAGATCCCATCCAAACACTACGACCGCACCGACGTGACCTACCTCACTGAGCCCGAGATCGACGCGGTCCTCGCAGCCCCCAACCGGAAACCTGGCTCGGCCGCCGCGACCACACGCTGATGCTCACCGCGGTCACGACCGGCCTGCGCGTCGCCGAGCTCATCGCCCTGCGCATCGGCGACGTCACAACCAGTCCCACCGGCCATATTCGCGTGCTCGGCAAACGCCGGAAAAACCGCACCACGCCGCTGAAGGCCGAGACCGCCACCGTGCTCAGCGACTGGCTCCATGAACGCCAAGGCGACCCGAACGACCCCGTGTTCCCGACCCGCCAAGGACGAGCTCTCAGCCAAGACGCGATCACCAAGCTCCTCGCCAAACACACCTCTACCGCGGCAGATCACTGCCCGTCACTCGCCGGCAAACACGTCACCCCGCACATCCTCAGACACACCAACCCAATGCTCCTCCAAGCCGAACACGTCGACATCGCGACGATCGCGCTCTGGCTCGGCCACGAGAGCATCAAGACCACCTACATCTACCAGCACGCCAACCAGGACCTCAAACAAGAAGCGATCGACCGGACCGCCACGATCGGCACCCCACCCGGCCGATACCAACCCCCGACACGCTCCTCGCGTTCCTCGACTCCCTCACGATTATCCCGACCAGCCAACCACCCCGACCCGCACAGAAGCAGGGAAAACAACGCCGTCAACCCGTCAGGTCGGGATAACCGGAAAGTCGGGAAAAGCGGCGAGAAGCGCGTTCCGCCACGGGTCCGCAGACGACCGCTTTCACGATAGACAGACCGACTTCCGGCGCGCTCCCGTTGCGCCGAGGGCGCCCGTGAAGGGCGGTCGTCTGCGGACGCGCTTCTGCTATCGGCCCATGAGCAGTCACCTCTGTGAACGAGCCTGGCGACCGAGTTCAACGAGCCGAGCTTACGAAGCCCGGGCCCTTCCTCGCCGCTGACTGCGATCGTCACGTCGGGCGCCGACGAGACGCTGTAGCTCAGCCGCGCGCTGCGCGATTCGGTCCTCATCGGTGATCGGCAGCCACAGGGTTGAGCGTCTGGTTCCGGTCCGCCGGACCTCTCCGGATGCCTCGAGTTCGCGCAGCAGCGCGAGCACGCGGCTGTAGCCGACGCCGGCCCGCTCGGCGATCGCGCCGCCACTGAGACCGGAGGTGACGTCCGCCAGTGACCGCTCGAGCTGCTCGGCAGTCAACGACGCGCCCGACCGCTTGGTCGGGGTCGCTTTCGCGGCGGCTCGCCGACGAGGGTTGGGAGCCTCGGAGCTCGCACCGTTCGACGCCGCAGCGGCGGCTCGGCCTCCGGGTCGGCGGCGGGTGGAGTGGGCTCCGCTGCTGGGGTCTTGGTCTGCGGGGTGAGACGACGTGGCCGCTTGCGCGCGGCGCCGTTGTGGGCGATCGCCGTTGGCGGCGTGGCGGGGGTCGGTGTCCGCAGCGCAGCGCGCCCGTCCTCGAGTGTGCTGATCTCGATAGCGAGTTCGTCGAGGCGCGCGACGAGCGAGGCGAGCAGCGTGGGGATCTAAGACATGTCCGTGAGGTACGAAACCGATGGGGGAACCTGTTCCTCGTCCTGATCGGGGACGCGACACCGAGCGAGGCGCGCGTCCACCGGCCTGCGGCAGCCCGACGGCCGCCTCGGGCGACGCTCGCCGCGCGAGCGCTTCCCCGCGAATGCACCAGGGACCCGCGCGACCCCATCGCCCATCAAAGCGCAAGTGGGCGGCCTGATGCCGAGACGCAGTCCGCGCCGGCGCCGACTGGTGCGCTCGGATCTCGGCGGTCGGGAAGTCAGCCGCCGATGGCGCCAGCGCTTGCCTTCCGCGTCGGTTGCGAGCGTTCGCGTGACGGCGGCGAGCCGCGGCTACGTCGTCCTGACGCGAAATCGACGCGATGACTCAGCGTGGCGCAGCGGATCATCGCTGCCCGCTCGGGCCCGGACGCGGCACTGATCAGCGTGACGGGTGCTAACCACTGAGCCGGGCCCGGCGTCGGCCTGGCCTCAGTGCACGGATTCCAGCCACCGCAGCAAATGCTGGGTGACGAGCTCGGGGGCCTGTTGCTGCAGCCAATGCCCGGCGTCTGGGATCACCTCGCTCACGCGCAGGCCGGTCACCCAGCCGTCCATCACCGCCGCGGGCATGAAGCGACGGACAGGATCTCGCTCCCCAGTTAGGAACAACGCGGGCTGGGTGATGCGGCGCTCGGCCACCGGAGCGGTCCGCTCCCAGTTGCGATCCAGGTTTCGGTAGTAGCTCAGTCCGCCCCGAAAGCCGGTTCGCGTATAGACATCGACGTACACCTGAAGCTCGGCCTCGGTGAGGAACACAGGCGTCGGGGGGTTCTCGTCGCGATCCGCCGCCCAGGCCGCGTCCCACACCCGCGGTGTGGCCAGCGTCCGGCGGACATCACGCTCGAGCGCCGCCTCGGCGACGCCTGGCTCCTGGAACCAGACCATGTAGAAGCCGGCGCCGAGGTGCTCACGCATCAAACCGAGCGGCGGCGCGGGCGCTCTCGGCGCGAACGGGACCGAAAGCCCCCCGACCGCGCGCACCCGCTCGGGGTGCAGCCATGCGGTCTTCCAGGCCAGATCGGCACCCCAGTCGTGCCCGATCACCGTTCCCAGCTCCGCATCAGCGTGGTCAAGCAGCCCGAGTACGTCCCGCGCGAGGACATCGATCGCGTACTCCTCCGCCGCGCTTGGCGCGTCGGAATCTCCATAGCCGCGGAGATCAGGCACCAGCAACCGGTACCCCGCGGCCGCGAGCGGCCCGATCTGGTGTCGCCACGAGAACCCGAGCTCAGGAAAGCCATGCAGCAGCACCACGACCGGCCCGTCCGCCGGACCGTATTCAGCGACCGCCAGCTGAATGCCGTTGACCTGCACAATCCGAACCTATCGGACTCGCCATAGCTCGAGCGGTCCCGAGACTACCGTCGCGGCCTGCGGGTCCGGTGCCTCATCGGCGGCCGCCCGCGCGCTCGGAATTGGGCGAAAGCAGAAGCGCCGCGTTCGGCGTCGGCGACGCATCCGTCGCTGCTGGATCCACGCGAAAGCAGCCGCCGGCTAAATCCGGTGATCCGCTTGCAGCAGCAGCAGGCTCGCTTTGGGCGATTCAGCTAACAGACGAACCTGCTTGCTGGACTCGGCCGTGCAGCAAGCGGCTGATCTCGGCGGGGTGCGGCTCTTCTGATCCGAA
>JADGPN010000109.1 GCA_017882465.1 Solirubrobacteraceae bacterium | reverse complement strand
GTCGGGCAGCCCTTCCTGGCGCTCTGCGAGCGTCCGGCCGATCCTCGGCGGACGGGCGTAGTGCCAGGCGGCCTCGACCAGGATCCGCCGGGCGTACTTGGAGCCGGTCTTGGTGATCGACCCGTGCACGTCTGACTCCCCGGACTGCTGGCGGGAGGGCACCAGCCCAAGCCACGAGCCGAGCTGCACCGCGCGCGGGAACCTGGTGAAGTCCGCGACCTCGAGCACGATGATCAGCGCCGAGAGCGTGTCCAGCCCGCGGAACGCGCGCAGCCGGCGAACGACCGGCCAGAACTCCGGGTGCAGCGCGACCCACGAGAGCCGCTCGTCGAGCGCCTCGCGACGGGCGATCAGCCCGTCGCACGCGGCGAGGTTGTCGATGAACGCCAGCTCGGTATTGACCTGCTCGAACGTCTGCGCCGAGAGCCACTCCCGGTGCACCTTCGTCCACGCGGTGCGGTCCCACACCCGGCCGTGACGCAACAGCAGCTTCGAGAGCCGATGCCGGCAGCGCATCAAGTCGACCCTGACCTGCTCGCGCGCCCTGGCCAGATCGCTGGCCGCCTCGAACGTAGGCGACGGGACCGCGACCGCTGTCAACGCGCCGGCCATCAACTGCCGCAACAACAGATCGGTATCGCGTCGATCGGACTTGTTGCGATCCCCCGACGGGCGCGCGTGGACATCCACCGCGGCCCATGTCATCGTTCCGGTCACGGCCGGACCTCCTTCGTATGGGGTCAGCCGGAGCCCATCTTCGGCCAGTCAAACCCCCGCAAAATGCGATCGAGGTCCGGCCTTCAATGCCTCGGCGAATCATCCTCCATAGGGTCTCTAGGGGAGCGCTACATCGCGCGGTCGGCCGCCGGCGCATTCCTCAACGGTGCGAGGATCGCAGTAGCGCCGGTCCCAATGCTCACGGAGGCGATGGTGGCGCTGACCGACTTCGCGGTCGGCGAGAAAAGTGAGGCGCAGAACGAGATCCATCTACGCCTGCTTGCGCGCCTGCAGCGCGAGAGCTTACGGGTACGTGTACACGGCTCGGAGGCTCTCGATCTCGCATGGCTGGCGGCCGGGCGGCTGAACGCCAGCATCATGCTCTCCAACCTTGCCTGGGACGTGAGCGCGGGAGTGCTCCTGGTTCGCGAAGCCGGAGGGGTGATCGTCGACCACGACGGCTCTGCGCACACACTGAGGTCACGGTTCACGATCGCGGCCGCGCCGTCCTTGGTAGAGCCGCTCCGCCAGATCGTCAGCGAGGTGATGTGAGTCGGCGCCAGCAGGGAACCGAGGAGCGCGTGGTGCTTGCGTTTTCGGAGCGGCCTCGAGTGGCGGTTTTCGCGCCTACTCCGCTGCTGACCGTTACCGTCGAGGAGGGAAGCGACCGCCCGGACATTCACATCCATGCGGGTGGTCAGGGGATATGGGTAGCCAGGATGGCTGCCACGCTTGGCGCCGAGGTGTTTCTCGCGCCCTTGGGCGGCGAGACCGGCGACGTGTTGCGCGCCCTAATCGCGTCCGAACAGCTGACTCTCCGAGCCTCTTCGGCTCTTTCCTCTAACGGCATCTACATCCACGACCGTCGTAGCGGCAGACGTGTCGAGCTTGCCACATCGCTCGCGAGACCGTTAGGCCGCCACGAACTCGACGAGCTCTACGGCATCACGCTGACGACAGGACTGGGTGCGGATGCCGTGTTGCTCACCGGTCCGTACCCTCACGATGCCGTCGACGCTCGGCCGTACTCAAGGCTGACCCAGGACCTCCGCGACAACGGCAAGCTCGTGATTGCCGATCTAACCGGGCCGGCACTCCGAGCGGTACTCCACGCCGGGATCGATTTGCTCAAGCTCAGCCACGAGGAGATGATCGCCGAGGGCTTTGCCAGCGGAGACACTCTCGGAGACCTCGTGGCCGGCATGCGGTGTCTGCACGAGTGCGGTGCAGCATCAGTCGTGGTCTCCCGCGGGGCTGCTCCGACCCTTGCTCTCACGAGCGGCCCCGAGCCGGGCCGCCTCGTCGAGGTGCTCGGACCGCGGTTCCAGGAACTCGACCACCTCGGTGTGGGCGACTCCATGTTCGCCGCGCTTGGCGTCGCCCCCGCCGGAGGACTTACGCTCCACGACGCGCTCCGCGTGGGAACAGCCGCCGGCGCGCTCAACGTCACACGTCACGGACTTGGATCCGGAAGCCGAACCGAGATCGAACACCTCGCTGGGCTGGTCGCCGTCAGGCCCTGCGTCCATGTCGCCGAGCACCCGCCTGATGAGTAGGCGAAGCGAGCTCAGGCGCGGCTGCTCCCGGTGCACGCCCGTCCGAGTGAGGTGGCTCAGCGGTGTTCCAACCCACCGGAAACCCTCGTCGCGATTCTCCCAGGCGCTCATCGTCGCGAACCGCCCGAGCCGCCCCGTAATCGGATACCGGCGTTGCGTGATGTGGGCAGTGGGCCTCTTGGCAGCCGGTCGGTCGGCGCTTCCCTGTGGCGGGAGCTCAGGCCTCGCCCCAGGCGAGGACGCCAGCGATATCGAGCGTCGAGATAATCCCGATTGGCCGATCGCTGTCGGGCTCGGTGACGACGATGTGGGTGGCGCCGTGGACGAGCATCAGCTCTCCTGCCTCGCGAAGCGGCGTCGTCAGCTCCGCGCTAACGACCGGCCGCAATGCGAGCGCGCCGGCTGAGTGGTCCGCTGTGGTCCGGATGGCGGCTCGGAGCACATCGACATCGGAGATGATTCCCCAGACGCGCTTCTCGCCGGTCTGGTCGAGCGAGAGGCCCATCACCGCGACGGAGTGGACGTGGTGCATGGCCATCATTCGCGCCACGTCGGTGAGCGTCGCGTCCGCGTCGCAGGACAGGATTCCAGGGTGCATCGCGTCGGACACGTTCGCGTGCTCGAGAGAGGGCATCAGGTAGCTGCCGTGATAGGGCTGGATCGTGGTGGCGGACATGGCAGCCTCCTGGTCGTAACGTTGCTGGATCTGACGCTACGCCCGCCGACTGAGGTCGTCATCAGGGTTTGTCCGCACGACGGCCTGGCCGTGCCTTGGGATGCTGATGCCAGGCCGACTTGCTCTAACTCTAACTTCAGTGCTGGTGGGCGGCACGATCCCGCGGGACCCGTGGGGACGATCACGGGACGACCGGTGTGACGGAGCACGGCGTGGGAGGAGCTGCCCAGCCACATGGACTTGATCGCTGTCAGTCCGCGTGTGCCGAGCACGATCGCCAGAACGTCCTGTCGCCGCTCTACGGTACTGTGGGCGTGGTTTCACGTGCGGATCTCTGGCCGCGAGAACATTCCGGTCTCCGGCCCGTGATCCTCACGCCGAACCACAAGAACTTCCTCGACGCGTTCTTCGTTGGTCTGGCCACCAATCGCCACATTCGCTTCATGGCCAAGGCCGAGCTGTTCAAGGGCCCGGTGGCGTGGCTATTTCTGCGCCTCGGAGCGTTTCCGGTGCGCCGCGGCGAGGCGGACCAAGATGCCGTCGAGACGGCCCCACGATCCTCGCCGGCGGCGTGGTGGTGATGTTCCCGGAGGGAACCCGCGTCGAGGAACCCGACGCGCTGGGGCTGCCCCATCACGGCGCCGGCCGGCTGGCGTCGAGACCGGCGCGCCGGTCCTCCCGTGGCGCTAACGGGCACCTCGCACCTGTGGCGCTGGTCGCTTCCGCGGCTCAGACGCGTGTAGGTGGCCTTCCTACCCGCGGTCGTGCCCGGCCCGGGGTGGGACGACGCCGATCCGGTCTCGGAGTTGATCGACGATCGGGTGTGGCCGGCTGTGGTGGACGAGTATGGCCGCCTGCGCGCCAAACCCGGGCTGATCGCCGCCGGCCTGGCCGCAACGGGAATCGGCGGCGGGATACTCGCCAAGCGACAGCTCGACGCGCGGCGCAAGCCCCGTCTTGCTCGGCAAGGTCGAGCCCCGCAGAGTCCGGTGCCGCCGGGGCGACGCGGGTTGATCAGACGCCTCCGCTCCCGGCGGTGATCGGGCGCGTGGCGCCACGCAGCAGGCCGTTGGGGCCGGCGATCGGCACCGCCAGGTCGTGGCGGGCGGCTACGCGCAGCAGCTTCCTGAGTGCGGGCGAGACGCCGGCCTCTGGGATCGGCATCTCGATCTCCACCGTGGCACGCTCGCGATCGACGACCCGCACCGGTCCGAGACTCTGGAGTAGATCCAGCATCTCCTGATTCGAGGCCAGCAGTAGCGCAGTGAACGTCGTGATCCCTTCTTCGCGCGCTCGCGCCCCGGCCACCTCGAGTAGGACTGTGCCGAGGCCTCGTCGCTGCCAGTCGTCGGTCACCGTGACGGCGACCTCAGCCTGTCCGGACGATCGGGATTGCGCACGTAGCGTGCCACGCCGATCCCCTCGCCAGACTCGTCGAGGGCGACGATCGCTTCGTGGTCGTGGTGATCGACGTCGATCAGACTCTGGAGCATCGCCTCGCTCAGCTTCGGCAGCGGGGCCAGAAACCGCTGGTAGCGGGATTCGTCACTGGCGCGCTCGAAGCCGCGCAGGAGCAGCTCCTTGTCCGAGCTGTGCCCCTGGCGTATGAACGTGCAAGTCATCCCGCAGCGCGATCGGCGCGCCAAGTGCGACGAGCTCGATGGTTGACGGAATCGACGCCTCTGGGCGCGTATCACGATCCTCGCAACCGGTGATCGGTCTGTCATCGGGACTGTCCCACAGCACCCCTCCGCAGGAAGGGGCAATTTGCCGTAGTTGTCGCGTATCCGGGCCGGTCAAATCACCGATGATTCGACGCTGCCGGGGTGTCAACCTGAGCCTATGCCCGGTCGCAGTGTTCGCATCGCGCGCATCGCCGGCATTCCCGTCGGTGTGAGCCCGTGGTGGCTGATCATCGTGGGGCTGATCACCTGGTCGCTGGGCGCCGGTTACTACCCGGGCGAGGTGCACGGAATCACCACAGCGGCCTCCTATGCGCTCGGGCTGGCAAGCGCGCTGCTGTTGTTCGCGAGCATCCTCGCGCATGAGTTTGGTCACGCCCTCGTGGCGCGCCGGGTCGGCGTCGAGGTCGAGGAGATCGACCTGTGGCTGCTCGGCGGAGTGGCGCGCATGAGGGGGCAGCCGAAGAAGCCCGGGGACGAGCTCAGCTTCGCCCTCGCGGGACCCGCGGTGACCACGCCGATCGCCGCGATCTTCGGGGTACTGGCGCTGGCGCTGCCGGCATCTGCACCCGCCGCGTTGAGAGCTGTCATCCGCTATCAGGCCGAGATCAACCTGCTGATCCTCGGCTTCAACCTGATCCCCGCGTTCCCGCTGGACGGCGGGCGCGTGGCCCGCGCGCTGTTGTGGCAGCGCAGCGGCGACATCGGCGCCGCCACCGCCACGGCCTCGAGACTCGGGCAGGGGATCGGATACGTACTGATTGCTTTCGGGGTGATCTCGACGCTGAACGGCGCCCCTGGTGGGCTGTGGTTCGCGCTCATCGGCATGTTCCTCGTCGTCGCTGCCAAGGCCGAACAGGTCCAGGAGCAGGTCCTCACCACGTTCACCGGTGTATGCGCCGCCGAGCTGATGTCCCAACCAGCGATCTGCATCCCACCGGCGTTGACCCTGGACGAGGCGCAGGAGTACTTTGCGCGCTACCGCTTCACCGCCTTCCCGATCACCGACACCACCGGCCGAGCCGTCGGCATGCTGAGCATCGATCAGCTGGAGAGGACGCCTGACTCCAAGCTTGCCCGCACGTTCGTCGCCGAGATCGCCGATCGAGACCCAGCGCTCCTCGTCCACGAAAACGAGGATATCGCCCACCTGCTCGAGCAGCCGGCCTTCGCCCGCGTCGGCCGCGCAGTCGTCGTCGACGGCGAAGGCGGTCCGCTTGGCGTCGTCTCGCTGACAGATATCCAACGTGCTCTTCGCGCGGCCCGCCTCCACGACGACAGCAACTCCGCCCGGCCCGTGCCGCGCTGATCGACGCGGCGCATTGGTGACCCGCAGCTACCAGGATCTCGCAGCTACCACGACGAGAGGCCATCCGATGTCAGAACTTGCCACGGCCGTCTTTGCGGATCGGCACGCCGCCGGACGAGCGCTGGGCGCGCGCCTGCACTCGTTCGCCGGCGAGGAACCGGTGGTGCTGGGGCTGGCGCGCGGCGGGGTCCCGGTCGCGTATGAGGTCGCACAACAGCTCCGCGCGCCGCTCGACGTCCTCGTAGTCCGGAAGATCGGCGCCCCCGGCAACCCGGAGTATGGGATCGGAGCGGTCGCGGAGGGCGACGTCCGAGTACTCAATTGGGATGCTGTCCGCGGGCTGCTGGTGAGCGCGGACGAACTGGAGACGGCGATCAGGCAGGCGCGAGCCGAGATCGACGTGCGGGTGCAGCGGTACCGGGGTGCTCGGCGTCCCCGCGAGGTCCGGGGCCGAACGGCGATCGTCGTCGATGACGGCCTGGCGACGGGCGGGACAGCGCGGGCGGCGCTACGGGCGGTCCGGGCCCGCGATCCGCGCCGGCTGGTCCTGGCCATCCCCGTCGGGGCGCCGGACAGCGTCGAACCGCTGCGCGCGGAGGCGGACGACGTGGGTGTGCCTGTTCGAGCCGGAGACGCTATGGGCAGTCGGCCTTTGGTATGACCACTTCGAGCCAACCTCGGATGCCGAGATCGCCAAACTGCTGGCCGGCGGCGCCCATGATCCACCGCGGCCGCCGATGAGCCCTGCCAAGGTGCGGATCCCGCTCGAACATGGTGGCGAGCTCGTCGGAGATCTCGCCCTGCCGGCGGCCGCAGCCGCCCTGGTCGTGTTCGCTCATGGCAGCGGCTCGAGCCGTCACAGCGCCCGCAATCGGCAAGTGGCCCGATGGCTCAACGAGCGCAGGTTCGCCACGCTGCTGCTCGACCTGCTGACGATGGAGGAGGAGCTCGACCGAGCGAACGTGTTCGACATCGGTCTGCTCGCACACCGCCTCGTCGCGGCGACGGAATGGAAGCGTGGCCAACCGGCGCTTGCCGCCCTGTCGACCGGCTACTTCGGCGCGAGCACCGGCGCCGGCGCGGCGCTGTGCGCCGCAGCCGATCTCGGTGACGAGGTTGGTGCAGTCGTATCCCGCGGCGGGCGGCCCGATCTTGCCGTCGCTCGGCTACCCGAGGTGCGAGCGCCGGTGCTGCTGATCGTCGGCGGTCACGATGAGATCGTGCTGGAGCTCAACCGCGAGGCGCGGAGCCTAATGCGAGCCACCTCGGAGCTCTCGGTGGTGGCGCGCCACCCACCTGTTCGAGGAGCCGGGCGCGCTGGCGGAGGTGTCGCGACTTGCGAGCGCATGGTTCGAGCGTCACCTCGTCCACGGGCGAGGATCCGCTGGCTCACCCGGTTCGCCCCGCGCTCAGTAGTCGGCCGAGATCGGTTCGGTGGCCCGGGCCGATGTGGGCGATTCACTTGAGCTCTAGGGTCCGTCGGCATGGCGACGCTGCCAGGAACAACCGGGCCCGCGACGCTTGATCCGCACGAGATCGCGCGGATCCAGGACGAGGTGCGCGCACTGGCGCGGGAGCGCCAGGCGCTCATCCTGGCCCCCAATTACGAGTTGCCCGAGATTCAGGACGTCGCCGATTTTGTCCGTGACTCGCTGGCGCTGTCACGCAAAGCGGCGAAAGCAAGTTGGAGCTGATCGCCTTCTGCGGGGTGCACTTCATGGCTGAGACGGCCTCGGTTCTCTGCCCGGAGAAGACGGTGCTGCTGGCGGACCTCGCCGCGGGCTGCTCGCTCGCCGAGACGATCACCGCCGGTGAGCTGCGCGCCTGGAAGGCAGAGCACCCCGGCGCGATCGTCGTCATGTCCGTCAACACATCGGCCGAGGTCAAGGCCGAGACGGACTACTGCTGCACGTCCTCCAACGCGGTGCAGGTCGTGGAGCATGTCTGGCGCGAGCGCGGCGAGGACACCGAGATCCTGTTCGGACCGGACATGTGGCTCGGCGCCTATGTCGAGCGCAAGACCGGACGGAGCCTGCATGTCTGGAGCGGCGAGTGCCACGTGCACGCCGGCATCAGGCCCGAAGACATCGAGCGCATCCGAGCCGAACATCCGGGCGCCGAGTTCCTGGTCCACCCCGAATGCGGATGCACGACCTCAGTCATGGAGTTCGTCGCCTCCGGTGACGTCCAGGCGGCGCACTGCCACATGCTGTCCACCGGCGGGATGCTCAACTACGCACGGCAGTCCGACGCACAGGAGTTCATCGTCGCGACCGAGACCGGCATGCTCTACCCGCTGCAAGCGCAGAACCCGGGCAAGCGCTTCATCCCGGTCAACCGTATGGCGATCTGCAAATACATGAAGATGATCACGCTACCCAAGTTGCGCCATTCCCTGATCAACCCTCGCGTATGAGGTACAGGTCCCGCCCCAGATCGCAGCCCGGGCACGCGTGCCGATCGAGCGCATGGTCGCCATCACCTAGCGACGTCAGCACGGCGCTGCGTTACTGATCTGACTGGATGGCCGCGGTGGGGATGACGACCACCGGGCGGTCGGCGAGGTGCAGCAGCTCGTGCGAGACGCTTCCGAGCAGCGCCCGCACGCGTCCGACCCCGCGAGCACCGACGACGATCTCATCCGCGTCGCGGGTACGCGCGACGTCGGCGATCGTCCTGGCCGCCGAGCCGCCGATGAGCTCAATCTCGTATTCCGGTCCCGCGAGCTCGTCGCTCTGCAGCGGCAAGGCGGCGATCAACGCTTCCGCATGTCCTTGGCGCTCGCGCAGGCTGCGGTCGTATTCGGGCCTGCCGAGGAAGTCTGGTGGGAGCTCGTAGGCATGGACGACGATCACGATCCCGCCGGGCCGGCCGGACGGGCCGCGAACAGCAGCGCGGCGCGAGCCGCATCGGACCCGTCGTAGCCGACCACGATCTTGCGTGCTGGCGCCGACGACGTCATGCCCGGAAAGCTACGCGAACGGGCGCCTTGGTGAGCGGCGACTGCGGCGTGCATCCCCTAGCATCAGTCTCGCCTGATGACGTCGCCCGGCGAACCCGAGGCTCGAGTCGACTCTGACGTCGGCGTTCCCGCGCGCCGGGTGGCGCCGGATAGGTACGACCTGGAGGGTGCGCCCGATGTGCCTGCGGAGGCTCGCGAGGATCTGCTCGCGCTCAAGTCCGGGGCGGTGTTCGTGTGCGCGCGGCCCGATGGGGACATTCGCCCTGCTCGCGCCTCAGGCGAGGGCCTGTACTCGCAGGACACGCGCCACCTGTCCGAGCTGCGGCTGACGGTGGGCGGGTCACGGCCGGTTTTGCTGTCATCGGTGATGGAGTCCGGCCATCACGCGGTGATCAATGCGACCAATCCTGTCTTGCGCTCCGGGGTCGGCGGGCCCGTGCCGCAGGAGACGCTCAACGTGCGTCGGACGTTGCTGATCGGCGATCGTCTGTTCTACCGGGTGCGTGTCCGCAACTTCCACCCTGATCCTGTAGCGACCGTCGTCGAGGTGTGGTTGGCCGCTGACTTCGCTGACGTGTTCGAGGTCAGGGGCGTCGAGCGCCGCACGACAGGGCGCGTGCTGGCGCCGACCCGCGACAGGGATCGGCTCCGCTTCAGCTATGTGTCCGGCGACGGTCAGCGCCGGGAGACGCTCGTCGAGCTCGAGCCCTTGCCTGCGCGCGTGCGGGTCGACGACGAGCGGGCACACGTGGCGTGGGATGTCCAGCTCCAAGCCGGTGAGGCGGTCTCCCTGCTGATCACGGTCGCCCCGGCCCGCGATGGGCGCCGCCGTGCGGGCTCGACGCTCGAGCGGACGGCTGCGCGTCTGGACGCGGCGCACGTCGATTGGGTCGGCGGGTGCGCTCGCATCAGCACCGACAACGAGCTGTTCGACCGGTTGATCGACGCCTCGGTGCGTGACTTGCACGCGCTGATGATGCCCGTCGGCGGCGAGAAGCTGCCGGCTGCCGGGATCCCTTGGTATGTCGCGCCATTCGGGCGTGACTCGTTGCTGAGCGCGTGCGAGGCGCTGATGATCAACCCGGAGGTGGCGCGAGGCACGCTCCGGGTCCTCGCGGGCCTGCAGGCTGAGACCGACGAGGCGTGGCGCGACGCGGAGCCCGGCAAGATCCTGCACGAGCTTCGCACCGGCGAACTCGCGCGAACCGGGCACATCCCACACACGCCCTACTATGGCACGGCGGATGCCACGGCGTTGTTCCTGATGGTCGCCGGCGGCTACTACCGCTGGACACTCGACCTCGACACCGTTGCTCAGCTGCGCCCGGCGTTCGACGCGGCGCTGGCGTGGATCGACGATTGGGGCGACCGGGACGGCGACGGCTTCGTTGAGTACGAGCGCCGCGCTCCGGCGGGGCTTCACAATCACGGCTGGAAGGATTCGGGGGACGCGGTGGTGCACGCCGACGGGACTCTGGCGGAAGGCCCGATCGCGCTGGTCGAGGTCCAAGGGTACGTCTACGAGGCGAAGCTTCGCATCGCCGACGTCTACGAAGCGCTCGGCGATGCGCCGCGCGCCGCGCAGTTGCGGACCGAGGCCGGCGCATTGCGAGCGGCTTTCAACGAGGCGTTCTGGAATCCGGAGGAGGAGTTCTTCGCGCTGGCGCTCGACGGGCGGAAGACCCAGGTGCGCAGCGTCACCTCCAATCCCGCGCACTGCCTGTACTGCGGGATCGTCGATGACGACAAGGCGGCGCTGGTCGCGGAGCGGCTGATGGCGCCGGACATGTTCTCCGGCTGGGGGATCAGGACGCTGTCGAGCAGCTCGCCCGCCTACAACCCGATGAGCTACCACAACGGCTCCATCTGGCCACACGACAATTCGATCGCCGCGGCCGGCCTCAAGCGCTACGGGTTCGACACCGCGACGATCAGGATCGCGGCCGGCCTGTTCGACGTCGCCGCCGGCGCGCGCAACTTCCGTCTGCCCGAGCTCTTCTGCGGCTTTCACCGTGACGGATCCCGGGCGATCGTCGCCTACCCGGTCGCCTGCATCCCCCAGGCCTGGGCGGCGGCCGCACCGTTCATGCTGGTCCAAGCCCTGCTCGGGATCTCCGCGTACGCACCGGGAAACAGACTGACGGTCGATCGGCCCCGTCTCCCAGACTGGCTGGGAAGCGTCGAGATCCGAGACATCCGAGTCGGCCGATCAAAGGTCAGCCTGGCCTTTCGCCAGGCAGGACCCGGCAGCACCGGATTCTCGCTTCTCGAACAGGAGGGCGACGTACGAGTAACGATGTCGACTTGAGCGCATACGCGGTCGCTCAGTGGTAGCTACGCCGCGATAGTCGCGCTCGCCGGCAGCTCGCGATGTCGGCGAACCGCTCGAGACGCGAGCACACGCCAGCCAGCAGCTGCGATGGTGCTCGACGAAGCCGAGGACGCCTCCTGGGTGTCGCGGAACGTTGCTCGCGGCCGACGAACCCGAGAGCCCGTCGAGCGGCGCAAGGCTGACGTCCTGGACATGGACGAGTTCCGGACTCTGCTCGAGGCCGCGGCAGAACTCGACCGCGAGGATCACTGGCCGCAGACCTCGCTCCGCGCCCGCGACGCCCGCACACTTCGCAACGAGGCAGGCATGACCTGGAAGACGATCGCGCGACGTGTCCGCGTGGCCGAGTCGACCCCGATCTACCTCTACCGATCGCACGAGACGGTAGGCCAGTCGATCGGAACACCACGACGCGAGGTGCTCGCGACGCTGGGTCTCGCAGGTCTCCGCGTCGGCGAGCTATGCGGTCTCGCGACGCGAGACGTCGACCTCGTCAAAGGCAGGATCTACGTCCGCGATGCCAAGACGGTGGCCGGCGTCCGCGTAGTTGACGCCCGGCCCCGCCTCCGAGAGACTCGCGGCGAGTTGAACTGGCTCCATATGCAGACCCCCACGATGCGTCGCTTGACGAAGTCGTAAAGACTGCCTTCGGCCCGACCGTCGCGGTCCAGCGAAGCTGCTGAGCAACCCCACCGCTCTACACCCGATGGTCTCGATCCCGGTAGCGCAGCCTCGGACGAGCAGCAGCAGCCCAATGACCCCACGACGGATTGCTGGTTCGGCGGGGCAGTGCGGCAGCGATGGGCCACTGTGCCGGTCGTGAGCAATCTCGACCGTGCTCGATTTCGCGGCGGCGAGACGACCCCTGTGCCACGGCAAGCGGCGGTCGCCGTCCAGGCTCGCCGCCCGCTTGCTCCGTGCATGAAGAACCGGCCGCGAGCAAGCGGTGCAACTGGTCAAAGCAAGAGGAGCCACGCGACCTTCGAGGCCACGCCGCTCCGGAATGCCTGAGGGCGACGCGGCCCGCCGCGCTTGCCCTCCTTCGGTCCGTCCGCCACGAGAGCAGGGCACCCGCGGCGCAAGAGGCACCCGCCCTGCAATGCCGGCATTGCACATCTCTTGCCGCCGGCGACCCCGGACGTGCATCGCGCGGGAAGCGCGCTTCTCGGTACGGAGCCGTGACAGCTCCGATGCGCGAGTACCGAGGCTCGCGCGTTAGCTACCTCCGGTCACCGAGCAAGCATCGGCGACGAGGATGCTGCTGCTAGCTGACGAGGCGGTCATTGCCGACCTTGCAAACGTGCAGCCCGATCCGGCGCGCTTCCCCGATCGCCCAATCTCAGCAGCGCCGAGTGGGGCCGTGGCACGATCGCTTTCGACGG
>JADGPN010000454.1 GCA_017882465.1 Solirubrobacteraceae bacterium | reverse complement strand
GCGCATCCGGACCGCCCACCGATCGCGGTTGAGCGCGAGCTCGCGTGAAGACTTCCACGTTCGGCCGCGGCGCGCGACTCGCGCGGACGTCCACGCGACGAGGACTCCGTGGGAGATCGTCGTCGGCGAAGGCGGCGACTTGACGGCTCGGATTCCGCCGAGCCCGGCCTGCTCGACGCCAGCGCCGGTCAGCCATGCGATCGATCCCTCGCCCCAGACCCACGGCGCCCGAGCCAACCAGCCCGCCGCGTCGAGCTTGGCCACATGCCGCCGAACCACCCGTTGATCGAGATCAAGTCCGGCCTCCACTGCTGGCAGCGACACGACTCCGAGCCTTCCCGATGAACCGCCCGACCCGCAGAGTCCCAGGGCCCGGAATGACCTGCCTGCTCGTCAAGAACCCACCACCTGAGGTTGCTGCCTCCCGACCGCAGTCCGCCCCGCCCCCGCACGAAGATGAAACCCCGGCCCTCGACTGGCAGCTGACTACCCGAACGACCCCGTGGATGGCGGGTAGTCAGCTGCCACCAAGAGGGCCGGGGGTGTCCAAGCGAATCCCTGGATTCAGCCTGCTTTGGCAAGTGATCTCGCCTGTCGCTCGCACGCCTCGGCGAGCGCGCGGACGCGGTTGGGAAAGCCGGGGTCGGGCCGGGCGTTCTCGCTGGCCGCTTGTGCGTGCTCCCAGACCTCGTCTGCCAGCTGGAGCTCGTCGATGATCTGCCGCATCTCATCCGGCGAAGCTGAACGGCCGTGGATGTCGGCAGTGGAGAGCTGCCGGAGTGACTGCGGCGGGCCCATCCGGCCTTGCGGGTCGCGTGGTCGAGGTTGGTATCCGCGAGCGGGGGGCTCACGTCTTACGACCTCGAGCATGTGATCCAGGTCCGACCGGCGGATCAGCAGCTTCCGCTGTCCGGCACGGGTGGCCGGCAGTGCGCCTTTCGAAACCCACAACCTGACGGTCGCGGGATTGACGCGCAGCTCGTCGGCGATCTCGGCCACCGTCAGCCATGGATCGTCACCGACGTCGTCAGGCTGTATGTCGGACACAGCACTTCCTCGCTCGATTCAGCTATCGCAATCAACAGAATTGCGCTATCGTAGCTGTCGCCGAAGCCATGCCATCGAACAGCATCATCACGATCTCGCAGGAGCCGGACGACGGTGGCCGAGATGACCGGGTCGGGTCGAGCCGGCTGCAGCCGACGATGTCGCCCGCTATATCGGGATGACGGCTGATTGGGTCTACCGGGAGGTGCGCGCCGGTCGCATGCCTCACATCCGCCTCGGTCGCTACGTTCGCTTCCGCCGCGAGTCGATCGACGCCTGGCTCGCCGCGCGGGAGCGCGGGCCTGCGGCGGTCAGAGCCCGGTCGCGGTGACCGTGGCCAACGTCGCGGACATGAAATGGGGAAGCGACAACGACACAGCGAGTTCGTCGGGCTCACGGACGAGGAGCTGCTCGCACTGATTCAAGACCCCGCCACCCCCAGCCGGCTTCGCCGAAAGGCCATCCGTGAGGCGAAGTTCCGCAGTCTGCGCAACGTGAGAAAGCGTCGCAAACGATGACCGCCACGACCTACACTCACCATATGCGCGGCAAGTACCGGATACGAACGTGGCTCCGCGGCCGCCTGCCGTGGTCGCTCGCCGAACGGGTCCCCAAGGGTGAGGATTGCGGCGCACATGAGTGGTACCGGCAGAGCGCCGAGCTCGACGCCTGCTACCACTGCCGCGTAACGCGGCGACACGAAGCGATGACCCCAGCAGACGAGCTGCTGGCGGACCTCGAGCGCGCGACGCGAGCGGGCAGCGCGGCGGCCGAGAGCGCCCTTCTGGAGCGGATTCGCGACGGCTCCGCTCATGTGGTCCCGAACGACCGCCCGGCGCGGTAGCGTCCGACCGAGAGCCGTCCGGCGTCGTCCATCAGCACGACGGCGCGGACGGTCGGAACGAGAGGGATTCTCATGCAAGGCAAGACGCGAAGTCGCCGCGGCACCGGCCACCTCTACCAGAAGGACGACCGCTGGTACGGCCAGTGGTACGTCCGCGGGAAGCGAGTCAAGCGTTCACTCGGGCCGGTCAGGCAGTCTGGCGCCGACGACGGCCTGACGAAGCGCCAGGCCCAGGCGCGGATGCTCGAGGCCCATGGCCGAGACGGACTCCGCGCCAGCGCCCGTGACGGAGCGGCTGACGGTCGAGGAGGTCGGCAAGAGGCGGATTCGAGACCTGGCGCGCAGGGGCCGCACGCAGGACACCACGCTCGCCAACTACGAGTCGGAGATCCGCTGTCACTTGGTGCCGCACTTCGCGCAGTCGCCGATCGCCGAAATCGGCGAGGACGAGATCGCGGACTTCATCGACGCGTGCCTGAACGACCTGTCCGTCAAGACGGTGCGCAACCTGTACGTGCACCTGAACGCGATCTTCGAGTTCGCGATCCGCAAGCGGTGGGGCCACGCCAATCCGTGCAAGCTGGTGGACAAGCCCGCATCGGTCGCGGACGACGATACGGAGATGCGCTTCCTCGACCAGGCGGAGCTCGACGCTCTCCTCGCGGTGCCGGCGCCGCGCTGCCACAGCAAACGCACGCTCGAGCGCGCCGCCCGAGCGCGAGCGCTCCGCGACCAGGAACGGCAATGGAAGGAGATCGGTGAGACGCTCGGGTGCTCGCCGGCGACCGCCATCTACCTGTACCGGGCAACGGCTGAGGTCGCTGCGGACGAGGATCTGTGGCGGGTCGACCTGGCGATGTATCTGACGGCGGCGATGACGGGGCTGCGGCAGGGGGGAGGTGCTCGCGCTCCGCTGGCGCGACGTCGACTGGTCGGCGCGCAAGCTCCGGGTCAGCGGCGGGATGAGGAACGGCAAGCGGCGAACCCCGCCAGCGACCGGTCAGCATGCAGGAGCGCGCCGCGCGCGACGAGAGTGCCACCGGCGCGTGCCGGCCGCAGCAACCCTCAGCGACAGCTCGGACGTAGCGTACGCCGTCATCGCGGGCAGTGCGCTCTGGACCGCGCAGCCCAAGGGCGCGTCGGCGAGCATTGCGAGCGTCCCGACGGAGATCACGCCCTGCGGGCTCAGTAGCCATCGGCTCGCCGGCATCGAGAACGCCGCGGTGCCGAGACCGACCTCGGTCAACTCCATCCCGGTCAAGCCGTTCACCGGCGGCCCGAGGTGCGCCGTCACGCAACAATGCACGCAGCTCTCCCCCGCCGGGCAGGGCAAACAGCTCCGGCGCTGGATAGCCACCGCGGACTGACTCACGCCACGGCGCCGCATTTCAGCTACGTCCACACGAGAAACCCATCCCAGTCCATTCGCGCGAGAAGGGGTGGCGAGAAGTTTCGTACGGAAAACCGGGGTAGGGGCTCCTCGTGTGCCCCTGTGCGAGCCCGGCGGGCGTGGAGCTACAAGCTGTCCGGCTCCGACTGCCGCCTTGCACCAGCAGCGGTAGTCTGGTCGACGCCGCCGAGACTGCTGATAGGTCAACCTAAGCTGGTTGTTGCCTCGACCGCCGTCGGGAGAGGGCCAAGACTGCAAGCCCGGTGGAGGGCCATGATGAGACCAGCTCCTCCCGGCGGAGGTGAGGTGCCGCAAGCGGCAACAGGACGTAGCCCCGGTTGAGGGCCTGTCTATGGAAAGCGCCGGGATAAACCGGTCTGGAGAAGGAGATGAGAACGCTCTACGTCGAAGGACTAGCGAACCACGATGACCCCGAGCCGTGCGTCGGCCGCTCGCGAGGGCGGCGGCGAAGCGTCGGTAGGGGTACGCGCGGGCTGGGCTATT